>NZ_JBSHDN010000001.1:0-192872 GCF_053616335.1 Nocardiopsis sp. NPDC055824 | reverse complement strand
GGCCCGCAGTGCCCGGCGGACGGCGGGGAGCGCGAGGCTCAGGCCCGCGGGGACCGAGCCGCTCAGGCCCGCCGGGGCTCCGGCACCTCGACGCCGCCCATCCACCGCGCCAGCCCGTCCCGGTCCACCAGGACCATGTGCTCCGCGCCCTCGCGGGCCGCGGCCTCGGTGAACCCGTTGGAGGCCACGAAGATCCCCTGGTAGCCCTCGAAGCTGCTGTTCAGGATCCCGATGAAGGCGCGGACGTCGTTCGGGGGCACGGGGTGGCGCCACCGCTTGCACTGGACCACCACCTCGCTCCCGCCGGGGGAGCGCGCGGTGATGTCCGCCCCGCCGTCGTCGGCCCCGCCGACCACGATGACCGCCGTGTAGCCGTGCACCCGCATCAGGCCCGCGACGTACTCCTCGAACTCCGTGCCGGACATCAGGTCCAGCTCCGACAGGTCGGTCCGCGCGAGCGCCCGCCTCTCCCGGGCCCTGCGCACACGGCCCACGGCCCACCAGGACAGGGCGGCCACCGCCACCGCCGCCGCGACCCACAGCAGGGGCCTCGGGGCGCTCTGGGCCACCCACGCGCCGACCATGAGCGCCACCACCGCGGCGAGCACGGCGCCGTGCCGGTGCCTCCACACGAACCGTCGTTCCCTCGTTCCGACGTCCACGTTCCTCCCGGGGGCAGGGTCCTCTGCCGGACCCCTTCCCCGGGAACGCCGTTCCTCACGGGGATCCGGGCCGCGGCCCTGTGGCGGTTCCCACGGAGCCGGGCGGTGCGCGACGGGACGGTCCCGGGTCCCGTCCCTGGTCCGCGGGCACCCCGGACGAAACACAGGCGTCACCGGCGGACTACCATGGCCGCGCGGTGCCGACCGGCAACGGCGGCAACCGTCCGGGGACAGTACCCACCGCCCCCGGGGCACACAAGGAAGTAGTCCGATGACGGTCATCAAGAACATCGCCGACTTCGTCGGCCGGTGGTTCGCCCTGCTGGTCCTGGCCGGAGCGGCCGTGGGCCTCGCGGTCCCCGACCAGGCCGCGCTCGTCGCCCCGCACGTCTCCCTGCTCCTCGGCGTCATCATGTTCGGCATGGGCCTGACGATGCGTCCGGTCGACTTCGCGATCGTCGCCAAGCACCCCAAGGCCGTCGTCCTCGGCGTCCTCGCCCAGTACACGGTCATGCCGCTCCTGGGCTGGGGCATCGCCCACGCGCTCGGCCTGCCGCCCCTGCTGGTCGTCGGCATGGTCCTGGTGGGCTCCGCGCCCGGAGGCACCGCCTCCAACGTCATCGTCTACCTCGCCCGCGGCGACGTGGCCCTCTCGGTGGCGATGACCTCCATCTCCACCATGCTCGCCCCGTTCGTGACCCCGCTCCTCGTGCTGGGCCTGGCAGGGTCGTCCCTGCCCGTCTCGGCCTCCGACCTCTTCCTGTCGATCCTCCAGGTGGTCCTCTTCCCGGTCGTCGCCGGTCTGCTGCTGCGCATGGCGGCGAAGCGGTTCGTGGAGAGGATCCTGCCGGTCCTGCCGCTGGTGTCGGTCGTGGGCATCGTCCTCGTCGTCGCCGCGGTGGTCGGCGCCAACGCCGACGCGGTGCTGTCCACCGGACTCCTCGTCGCCCTGGCCGTGGTGCTGCACAACTCCCTCGGCCTGGGTCTGGGATACCTGGTCGGCATGGTCGGCGGGATGCCCGAGAGCGCCCGGCGCGCGGTCAGCGTCGAGGTGGGCATGCAGAACTCCGGGCTCGCTGCCGCCCTCGCGACCGCGCACTTCGCCCCGCTCGCGGCACTGCCCGCCGCGCTCTTCTCCGTGTGGCACAACCTGTCGGGCGCGCTCGTCGCGACCTACTGGGCCCGGCGCGCGCCCCGCGACGCGGCCGGCACGGAGGAGGCCGCTTCCACGGAGGCGTCGCCCCGGGACTGACCCGCAGCGGCACGGGCGGAGGTCCTCCGGGCACCGACCGGGGTCCTCCGCCCGGCGGCCCCGCTACGACGCGGCGGCGTGGGCGATGGCCTGGGCACTGCCCCGCAGCATGTTCCGGCTGATCCACCGGAGCATGCGGTTGGCGATCCGGCCCCGCACGGCGTTGGGCCAGTCCATGAGCAGGTGCAGTCGGGCGTGGTCGCCGACCGGTTCGACGACGATCCGGACCCTGCGGGGGGTCTCGGAGTCCGGGTCCCGCGTCCAGGTGACCTCGCGGTCGGGGGCGCTGTGCGTGACGGACTCCCGGCTTGTCTGCCCCGACATGGCGGTCAGCTCCACGACACCGCCGCCGAGCTGCCGCGACGACACGGCGGACGGCTCCCACTCGCTCCGGCGCTCCGGGTCGCTGACCAGCTCCCAGACCCGTTCCGCCGACACGGGCACCTCGAGGTCGTAGGTCGTGTACTCCCGCCCCTCGGGCGGCTGACCGTCGAGGTGGGAGCCGTCCGCCGGGGACGGCTCGGGGGCCTCCACCGGCTCGTCGAGGTCGCGCCGGAACTTGTCGGTGTCCACGTCCAGCTGGTCCAGCAGCCTGCGCACCCGGCCGCCCTCGTCGTCGATCAGCGCCGCGAGCAGGGCTGCGTCGCCCCCGCTCCACGGGCAGTCGGTCTCGATCTCCTCCAGGCGGGGGTTGAGCGGAAGGAGCCCTGGCTGCCCACCACCTGAGGGGGGCGGCACGGGCGCGTCGATCCCGAGCAGGGCGAGATCCTCGCGGAGGATCCCGTCGATCGCCGAGCGTCCCTCGGACAGGTTCACCCCGGCGTTCATGAGCAGACGGGCGCCCGGGCCGCCGTTGACGAGTATCCCCAGGAGCAGGTGCTCGAAGCCCACCTCGTACCGGCCCGCGCGCGCCGCCTCACGGCTCGCGGCCTCCTGGATCGCGGCCCGGTCGTAACTCCTGCTGAGCAGACCCTGCTTCGGTGACGGGTTCGTCATCCTTGTCCTCTTTCGGTCGCTTCGATATGACGCAGCCGTTTCCCGTACTTCTTGTGGACGGCCTGACGGGTCACCCCGAGTGCGGCGGCGATGGAGGACCACGACTCGCCCGAGCGCAGAGCCTCCTCGACCTGCCGCAGTTCCAGGGAGTCGACCACCGCGCGCAACGAGGCGACGGCGCGCAGCCCCTGTACGGGGGTCGACGTGTCCGATGCGACGGCTGCCAGTTCTACCGCGTCCATGCTGTCAACCTAGGTTGCGCGACCTTGACTGTCAACCTGGGTTGCGCGTGTGTGCCGGTGCACGTCCGTGCAGCCGGGAAGGAGGGCGCTCCGGGTGTCATGGGGTCGAAAACGCCCAAAGGAACTGTTCTGTCGCCCTCGGTGCCGAAGCGCTACCCGTGTCGGACGGGGTTCATGTGTCCTCCACATGGCCTGAACCGGACACGGCTCTTCCTGTGATCGGCGCACGACCCAGCGTGATTGTTGTCAGGCTTCGTGTATGCCTGAGCAACGACGTCCGCTCTTCATCCCCTGCTCCGGGTTCCTCGCGCTCGCCCTCACCGCAGCCCTGGGAAACCCGCACGTGCTCCTCGCCCCCTGCGCGCCTCCCACGCAGACCGCCGCCCCGGCCCCCGTCCCCGCCGACGAACGGGAGACGGCCGCCCGCCGCCGGGCCCGCGGCGGACACGACCGCGTCCGCGCGCTCACCCGCTGCCCCCGGCCCCCGAAGCGCCCCCTGGGCCGGGTCCCGCACCCCCGCTGCCACTTCGACTGACCCCCACCCAGACGTCGGCGCCCGGGGCCGTGGCGGACCCGGGCGCCGGCCCCCAGGGGGTGCCACGGTGCGCCGACAAAGCGCCCTCAGACCTCCGGCCCCGGGACAGCGCAGGCGTCGGCTCGGCGAAGTCGGCCCTGCCCGGGCCGCCCGCCGCCGGGTGGCGGGCCCCGGCCGCGTACGTGCCCTCCAGTACTGCCACGCCGTCTGTCGGTGTCGTCGTCATCCCACCACCCGGCCCGCAGGGACCGCGCGTGTGCCGGCGGCGATCGGACACCGCGTTCGGAGGAGGACCGGTTCCGCCGCTCCGCCCGCCCCGAACCCCGGATGTCGACCCCCGCCCCGACCGAGAGAGAAGATGCGGGGGAACCGCATAGAAGTCGGGGTTCTGACACGAACACCCTTCGGGCCTGTGAGCTGCACTGTCAGCGCCGTGAGCCTGTTCGACCGTGGAACGAACACCCGACGGACAGGCCGACCCCCGCTGACAGGGCGACTCCGTCAGCGGGCCGTTGACCGGGTGGGGGTCGTGTGCGAGCCTTCCAGCCCGAGCCGTGGAGCGCGAAACCCCGCCTGCTGATTTACGGCAGGCGGGGCCGAATGCTCTGGGGGAGTGTCAGGGGAGGTCTCTCCGCGCGGCGCCGAGGAAGGCCTGCCACTCGGGGGCAGGGAAGGTCAACAGGCCCAGCTCACGGTTCTTGGTGTCCCGCATCGCTGCTCCGGCCTTCAGATCGGCAACCTCGACACAGTGACTTTCGGTAGCACTGTAGCTCGCGGTGCGCCAGGGGGAGGTCGGTGCGAATGGTATCGGGGCGCGCCCTACCTCAACGCAGTTGTTGTCCCCTCCGCTGTAGCTGGACTTGAACCACTGGATCACCGCAGCTCCTACTCCTTAGCGACGCTTACGAAAGCTTTCCATTCGCCGACGGTGAAGAAGAGCGCGCCCAGTTCGCGGTGTTTGGTGTCCCGGACCCCCGTGACCGGCCCTTCCGAGACCTCTACACACTCGCCGCGCTCAGCGCTATAGCTGGAGGTATGCCAGGGGGCGGTGTGAACCAAGCTCGTCTCGATGGCTTCCTGCTCAGTCATCAGGGCTTCTCCAGGTCGTCCGCGAGGTCGCGGATGAAGTCTTGCGTGTCGTCCAACGGCAGAGCAGCGGCCAGCATGTACTCGAACCTGCTCTCATGGTCGGCCAGCTCCTTGGGGCCTTCGAAGAAGTGTCCGCTCGGAAGGACGTCGATGTATCCGACCCGGTCGGTTTCGCCGAGATGCAGCAGGGTGTAGCCGCAGGGCTGCGCCATTCCCTTGGACAGTAGCAGGACCTGAATGTCGATATTCGGGCGCTTGTTCAGCTTCATCAGGTGCTGGAACTGGGTTCGCATCACCTCTGGCCCGCCGACGAGACAGCGAAGCGCTGATTCGTCGATGATCGCCCAGATCCGGGGCGGGTTGTCGCGGTCCAGGATGCTGGTGCAGCGCTCGATCCGGGCTGCGACGCGCTTTTGTCGCTCCTTCGGATCCGCTACGAACCCGCGTGACATCAAGGCCTCGATGTAGTCGGGGTGCTGGAGAAGTCCCGGAACGACGCCCATCGCGTACTGCTGGATCTTGGGGGCCTCGTTCTCGAGGCTGTAGAAGGCGTTTCCCGCTACGTCCTCGTGCTGGAACCACCAGGGCTTCTGCTTGCGAGCGGCCTTGGCGATCTCCACCAGCTCTTCCCGAAGGGCATCACTTGCGCCGTACAGGCGGCAGAGCGCGGCTACCGCCTCCGTCGTCAGACGGACGAACCTGCCGTTCTCGATTCGGTAGAGCTTGCTGGTGTCCCAGCCCAGTTCGTCGGCGACCTGTTCCTGAGACAGCTTGGCCTGAGCTCTCAGCCGTTTGAGCTGGCTCACCAGGTAGTGCCTGCGGACGGGGGAGCCCTGGGCCACGGCAGCCTCCTTCGTTCCAAAGACGTCGCGCCGGTCGGCGCAGGTCGGGGACATCATCTCACCGCATCCAAAGAGGACATGTGTTCATAATGCGGACCACTTTAAATGCAGGCCTTGTAAGTTTGATGGTCGGTATCTAGCTTAGGGGTGGAAGCGGAGCCCGGACGGACGTTGGTCGGGCTCGGCGATGAGAGAGCACACGGAAACTTCATGGAGGACTGTCATGACCGTTGAACAGCGGATACGCAAGCGTGCAAGTGGCGTCGGTCCCGATGCTGCGCCTCCTGACCCCTGGCCCCGGTTCGGGGCGCGGGTACGGGCCGCGCGTGAGAGCGCCGGGATCTCCCTCCAGCAGGTCGGCTCGGACCTGGTCACCGACCACCGAAAGATCAGCCGGATCGAAGAGGAGGATCAGATCCCCGACCTGCGCACGGCAATGGGCCTGGATCGGGCGCTCAACGCCGAGGGGGTCCTCTGGGACGCGTGGGCGCAGACCCACATCACCACGCGGCTCAAGGAGGGCGCGACCGTCGCCGACCTCCTGGAGCAGGTCTTCCAGTTGCGTGCCTACGCACCCCTGGTGATTCCCGAACCCTTCCTCATCGGCGACTACTCCGGGGCCCTCGACCGGATCGAACGCCTCCTGGAGGACCACCGTCGGCTCAAGGACCGTCCCCGCATCGGCAGCCACCACACCGCGGGTTCCGGACCGCCCTACTTCGGGCTCGTGGTGGACGAGGCCGCACTCACCCGCGTCGTCGCCGATGCCGGAGTCACACGGCGCCAGCTCGAACACCTGCATGAGCTCACCACACGCGAACGTGTCGCCCTCCACGTCATCCGCGAGGACGTCACCCACCACCCCGGCCTGCGCGGCGCGTTCTGGACGCTGTCCTTCTCGCCCCGGCACGCGCTCGCCTACACCCCGCACCCGCGTGGCCCCGGCCACCTCGTCACGGACGCGGTCCAGGTCAAGGGCTACTCCGACCTCTTCGCGACCCTCCAGGGAGTGGCTCTGCCAGCCCACGAGTCGGTCCGGCTCCTGGAGAGGGCCGTTGAACGGCTCTCACCGTCCGCACCGGCTCCGAGCCCCGGCACGGCCATGCCGTCCCAGCCGTCCCCCGGCAAGCCCTTCCCGGAAGCCGAACTGCGGGCGCTGACCACGGGAGACGTTCCGGCGCACGCGTTCGGTCACTGACAGGTCCGGGCCCCCGACGTCCGGAGCGCCATGCTCCCGGGCCCCTGTTCCATCCCCCACGTGCCCCTGGCCGGGCATGAATGAGCTCTGGCGGGTGGGTCGGAGCACCCCCAGAGCACGGCCAGCGTCAACCACTTCTCACAAAGGAAACACTGACATGGCCATTGTGCCGCAGACCGCCACGTCCGCCTACCCGGGGCGGTCCTGGAACGCCCGCCTGTACCCCGGGAGCCTCGCCACCACCGCGCGCTTTCGCGAGGACCTCCGCCACGACCTGGCCGGACTCGCCGTAAGCGCTCCCGACCTGCTGGACGACCTCCTCCTGTGCGGCAGCGAGATGTTCGCCAACGCCGTCACCCACACGCGCTCCGGCCGTGCCGACGGCCGGGTCGTCCGCACCCTGTCCGTCCCCGCCGCCACCGACCGCGGGACCACCCTGCGCCTGTCCGTCATCGACGACGGCCTCCCCGACGACAGCGCCGGGCTTCCCCGCATCCCGGTGCAGCGCACCGCCCAGGAGTGGGAGGACGCCGAGTGCGGCCGGGGCCTGCTGCTCGTCTCCAACCTCGCCGCGGCGTGGGGAACACACGCCGTCGTCGACTTCCCCTTTTGCGGCGCGCTGGGCACGGTCGTCTGGGCCGAGTTCACCCACGCCACCTGCTCCTCCGGCCCTGCGGCGGGGTGCTGATGAGCGCCGAACCCTCCATCCGCGCCCGCCGTGTCCTGGACACACCTCGGGGACAGCGCTCCGCCCACTCCGGCGCGGCCTGTCCACGCTCTGCGGTCTCGACCGGTCACAGCGCACGCGAACAGCAGCTTCTCGCCCAGGTGCGCGACAACCCCCGCGTCACCTACCGCCTCGAACACGGCGTCCTGCCCGCCTGGATGGAGATCCAGGACGCACGCCTGGCCCAGAGGCCCGCGGTTCCCGCACCCTCGCCGGAACGCCCGGCCGTGCTTTCGGTGCCGCGCCCACGACCTGCCTCCGACGACGGACCTCCGTCACCGGTGCCCGCCCCGCGCCGGACACGATCGTCCCTGCCCCGCCGACCGCACAGCCACCGCAAGCCCCGTCGCCGGGCCCGCGCCGCCTGGCGCCTGACCGCCTACACCCTCGCCGCCGCGGTCGGCGCCCTCGCTTACCACCTGTCCGCCTTCGTCCTCTGACCCTCGACACGCCCCAGGCCGGGTGGCTTCCGCTGCCCGGCCTCGCGGGTCGTGGTGGCGTCCAGAGTTCAAGATCCTGAAAGACTGAACCCATGCAGGACAACCGATTCTCGCTCACCCGGGTGCGATTGAAGCACTACAGGAGCATTGCGAAGACCGACATCAGGTTCGGGGATCTGCTTTTCCTGGTGGGCCCCAACGGCTCGGGCAAGAGCAACTTCCTCGACGCGCTGAGGCTGCTCTCCGAAGCTCTCCAGACTTCGCTCGACCAGGCCTTGCGCAGTCGGGGCGGGGTGGCGGAGGTGCGTCGTCGTTCCACCGGTCATCCGAACCACTTCGGTATCGACCTGGAGTTCCGGGGGCCTGACTTCTCGGGCTCGTACGGCTTCGAGGTCGGCGCTGTCCAGGGCGGCGGTTTCAGGATCACTCGAGAGGAGTGCCGAGTCCACACCACCGGTGAGGGCGAGTCCCGACACGGATACTTCAAGATCCGAGGAGGGAAGCTGACGGAGCAGTCCGAGCCTGTCATGCCTCCCTCGAGTGAGAAGCGGCTGTACCTGGTTTCCGCTGCGGGCATCGGCATCTTCGAGCAGGTCTTCGAAGGCCTCGTCGGCATCAACGTCTTCAGCCTCAACCCCGACGCCATGCGAGATCCCCAGACACCGGACTCGGGGGAATTCCTTCGCAGGGACGGGTCCAACGTCGCGAGTGTCCTGCACCGGCTGGAGAACACCGCGCAAGGCCGCATCGAGGACTACTTGCGGCACATCGTCCCCGGGATGCGCGGGGTGTCGCGCAAGGACCTCGGCAACTGGGAGACCCTGGAGTTCGCCCAGGACGTCCAAGGCTCTGACAACCCGTGGCGTTTTCCGGCCCAGTCCGTCTCCGACGGCACCTTGCGTGCTCTGGGAGTCCTCGTCGCGCTCTTCGCCGACACCGGACACACACTGAGCACCATCGGGATCGAGGAACCTGAGAGCGCTCTGCACCCAGCGGCTGCCGGTGTTCTTCTGGACGCCCTGCGCGACGCCAGCGAACGACGGCAGGTCATCATCACCAGCCACAGTCCGGACCTGCTGGACCGGGACGACTTCGGGATCGAAGAGCTCTGCCCGGTCCGTTCCGTGGGAGGCGAAACGAGAATCGGCCCGATCGACACGGCCGGCGCCATGGCGATGCGCGAACACCTCTACACCCCGGGCGAACTGCTCCGCACCGACCAGTTGCTTCCCGAGCCGGAACAGCTCTCCCCGCCGTCGGAGGGGGACTGAATGCCGCAGGTGACGATCGCCCCCATCGTCGAGGGCCATGGGGAGATGCCTGCGATCCGCACCCTCATCGACCGGATCAGTCTTGAACTGATGGGCACCTACGTTGAGGTGGCTCAGCCGTTCCGGCTCGATTCGGCGAAGATGCGTAAACCCGAGGAGCTGGCCAAGGCGGTCAGGTTCCAGTCGGCACGGGTTCGAGACCGCGGAGGTGTCCTCGTGCTTCGTGACGGCGACGACTCCGACATCACCTGCCCGGTCGAACTTGCTGCGTCCTTGGCCCCGGAACCGGATCTGGTCACCGTGCCCGTGGAAATCGTGATCGCCCGCCATGAGTACGAGGCATGGTTTCTGGCCGCCGCAGAATCCCTGCGCTCGCACCCCTCGGTCCACGATGACGCGAAGGCTCCCGAGGACCCTGAAGGCAAGCGCGACGCCAAGACTCAGCTGCGCGGCATCATGAACGAGTCCTACAAGGAGACCCTCCACCAGGCGAAGTTCACCGCCGTGATGGACCTGAACCTGGCGGTGGAGCGAAGCCGATCCTTCCGGCGCATGGTCAACGCGATCCGCTCCCTGAGCGGGTAGAGGCTCCGAAGAGAAGGGGGAGTGTCCGCCAGGGTCGGCGAATTTCTCGAGTGCGCCCGACCCACGACCCCGAAGGCTCGTCCGACAACCGCTCCACGTGGGACAACTGGAAGAACGGTGAGGGAGTCAGTATGGAGACCGCCAGAGTTCGGGGCGCGAAGGTGCTCATGCCCAGCGACGACGAGGCCCCGGTGGCCTCGTGGACATATCCGAACCCGCTGGAGGAGGAGAGGGTTGCCAACACCGACTTCCGGTCGGTGGACCTGTCCTCACACCGCCTGGTGGACGTGGCCGTCGACCGGTGCCGGTTCCGCGCATCGAGGCTGATGGGGGTATCGCTGGTGCGGGTGTCCCTGCGGGATGTGGTTTTCGAGGGCTGCCAGTTCGACTACGCCACCTGGGCCCGGGTCCGGGCCGTGGGCGATGTGGCGTTCGTGGGCTGCTCGTTCAAGGAGACCGTGTTCGAGGGGTGCGATCTGCGGGATGCGGTCTTCGACGACTGTGCCTTCGGGGTGGATCTGCAGGGGACCTCTCTGGTCGGCGCGGACCTGCGGTGCTGCGACCTGTCGGGGTTGTCGGGGCTGGCGTCGTTGCGCGGGGCCGAGGTGAGCGCGATGCAGTTGCGTCAGCTCAGCGAGGTCATGGTCCGAGACCTGGACCTAACCGTGTCCGAGGTACCGCTGTAACCGGCCCACGCCGACCGAGGCCTCACAGACGTCGGGTGTTGAACCGTTCCTGGAGCTGACGCAGGGCGTTCTCATCGACGGTGGAGGCGAACCCGGAGCGCTGCGCGAGTACCGCTGGGGACGGGTTCCCACGCTGCTTCCGTTTCCCGCTCCGCCGCGATTCACCTGGAGCCTTGTCCGTCGCAGGAACCGGCCGTCCCTGCCGTGGGACGAGGGGAACACGCGACGGGGCACGATCCTCCTGCACCTGAGGGCCGACCGGGCCCTCGTGCTCTTGGGACGCGCGCAATGCGGTGGATCGCTCCTTCGCCTTCGGGACCAGGACAGTTTTGGGCAGCAGTCCTCTCAGAGCCTTCCTGCTCACCTCCAGCAGATCGTCTGCCTCATGCCGGTACCGGGTGATGCCGATGTCGCTGGTGTTCAGGATCTGCCTGAGCCGGGTGCTGTACTCGCGGACGTCCCGCCACTTCCGTTTCTCCAGGGCTGTGCGCAAACGGCCGATGAAGGGGTGAGGCATGACCTCGCCGGGAGTGCGCGCCCCCGAGGACCGTGGGGCCGGCACGGCCCGGGCCTGCTGCTTTTTCTCGGGCAGTGCCACCGCGGGCGGTTCCGTGGGCCGCTTCATCTCCAGGGAGCACTCCTCGATCGGACGCCACCAGGTCTGGCCGTCGAGGGAGGTCGTTCCGACATCGACCTTCCGCTCGAAGCCCTCGGTCCGCATGCGGAAACGGAGGGCGTGTCCCTCGGACCGGGTGAGCCGGTGGACCAGCTCGGTGTTGTCCCGCACGAACCAGGCCTGCGGCATGTCGGCCC
Organism: Nocardiopsis sp. NPDC055824; assembly: GCF_053616335.1. Taxonomy (NCBI): domain Bacteria; kingdom Bacillati; phylum Actinomycetota; class Actinomycetes; order Streptosporangiales; family Nocardiopsidaceae; genus Nocardiopsis; species Nocardiopsis sp. NPDC055824. Next base: position 181,534 of record NZ_JBSHDN010000001.1, on the reverse strand, counting down.
CTTGGTCGAGCAGGCGTCGGACACCGGGGCCGATGCGCTCGGTGAACTCGAAGAGGATCGCCGGACCTTTGCCGGTGGCCGCCAGGGTGAGCCGGTCACAGGTGCCGCCGTTCTCGAAGTCGCCCTCGAAGAGCGCTTTCCGCCGGGGCAGGCCCTGGGCGTCGAGCCAGCGGTTGACCTGTTTGCCGGCAAAGAGGTGGTCGGCGCTGTCGATCCCACCGTGCTGGCGGGTGCACTGGTTGGTGCTGGAGTGGTGCGCGAAGTGCGCCACCTTCTCCCGGTAGATCTTGACCCCTACTTGACCACCGCAACCGCCGAGCAGCTCGCCGCACCAGAAGGTGGCGTCCTGGTGCCGATCCCTGAAGCCCAGGGCCAGGTGTCGTTCCATGGGGAGGAACACGGGCTCATCGGAACGGCGCCCGCCGAGAGTCGCGGTCTGGACCAACCGGTGATCGTAGGTCATGGAGAACGAATAGCAGCGGGTCGGCGGGTCCGGTAGGGGCGGAGCCCGGTTGGCCGGGTTCGGTCATGCGGTGAACCGGTTGTGTCGTGGGGGCGGCCCTTTTCACGAGGCAAATCCGGATCGGGGCGTGTGCGCTGGGCGTCGGTGCTACCTCCACCCGGGGTCGTGTGGGAACCCTGCCCGCGTCCGGGAGGTCGGCATGGGTTCGGAGGGCGAAGCGTCAGCGGACGGTCGGCATTCCGTGCGCGACACCGGCCCGTGTGGAGAAGGCACGCGCCTGTTACCGCACCCCTGAGCGGCCGGAGCTGTCGGTGACGGTGGACACGGTCACGGGCCTGGGGTCGTTCGTGGAGACCGAGATCGTCTCCGAAGGTGCCCGGGAAGAGATCGTTCTTCGGTTGGAGGCGACCGAGCGGCTCCTGGGGCTGTGGTCGCACCCGGTGGTGGTACTTCCGTACCGGAACCTGGTCCTGAGGGATGGAAGGGCGAATCCGGCGAACAGGACCGGTTTCGCCCGGGATCGTCTGCCTCCTCGAGCTTGTCCCAGCCATGGCCGGGCCCATCCCAAGGTTCGCTCGGTGCACCCTCCCGAGGGGTCCAGGGGGCCAACCCAGAGGGTTGTCACATGGACCCTGGGGCGGACTCGTGGTCCTTGCGGGAGCGGGACCGGTATGGCCAGGAGAATCCTTGAACGAATCACCCATCCATCAAAGCTTCGCTTGTTATCCTTTGATAGATAGTGGCTCAATGCAAGGAAAACGCTGATGGCCACATGGGAAGGGGCGCACTGGAAGTCCGGTGTCGGCTCCGGGGTGCCGCGCTCCGCACGGCTCTCCGGGCACTACCAGCGCTACGTCCCCGACGGTATAGACGGCCTCGCCCTGGCGGTCGACGGAGCCCTTTCACGAAGGGCCAACACGGTCGAGCGCAGCATTCGTGCTCTCAACGGCCCGAACGCGGAGAACCTGGCCGGCATCGCACGCTTCCTCCTGCGCTCGGAGGCCATCGCCAGTTCACGGATCGAGGGCATTGCACCGTCGGCGCAACAGGTAGCCCTCGCCGAACTCGGGCAGTCAGAAGCCGTTCGCGGGGTCTGTGAACAGGCCCGACTCGTGGCCAACAACATGACGGTCGTGCGCCGCTCCACGACTGAACTCGTCGAAGCGGACACGTTGACGGTTGACCACATCGTCGAACTCCACCGATCGCTGCTTCCCGACCAGCCTCACCACCACGGGCTGCGCACGGCGCAGAACTGGATCGGCGGCTCTAACTGGAACCCCATCGAAGCCGACTTCGTCCCCCCGGCTCCCGAACGGGTCCCCGTGTTGATGGCTGATCTCCTCGACTACATGAACGGGGCGGCACATGCCTCGTTGATCCAAGCCGCCGTCGTCCACGCCCACTTCGAGACGATCCACCCGTTCACCGATGGCAACGGGCGGGTGGGTCGCGCCCTCATCCACACGGTGCTGGCACGACGCGGGCTGACCGAGGACGCGATCCTTCCGATCAGTCTCGTGCTCGCCACCCTGCGGGACCGCTACGTCGACGGGCTCGGCGCCTATCGACACGGCGCGCCGCCAGGGAGCGCGGAGGCGAACGCATCGATCAATGCGTGGCTGGAGACCTTCGTCCAGGCATGCGCCATCGCCGTTGAACAGTCGGTGGCGCTCATCGGACAGATAGACGATCTTCGCACGTGGTGGAACGAACAGCTGTCCGCCCACCGGGAGTCCCTCGGGCGGCGTGCCGCTCCACGTGCGGATTCGGCCGTGGCTCGCCTGCTGGGGCGGCTGCCCGAGGCTCCGGTGGTCACGGCGACGACCCTGGCGAGGACCCTCGGGGTCTCGTTTCCGGCGGCGAGCGCGGCCTTGGACGAACTACGCCAGGCAGGGATCCTCCAGACCAAGGCGATCGAACGGGGTGCGACCGCCTACCTGGCCCGGGATGTGCTCGACCTGATCACCCTGGCGGAGCGCACGCTGGCGAGTACGAGGTTCGACACCAGGGCCTCCACTCCGAATCGTCCGGTGCCGGCGCGCCCCCAAAGCTGACCCGGGGGCAATACCCGGGACCTGTTCGGGGAGGCGCCATGACGCGGGACCACTGTGACCGCGATGCGGTTGCGCCAGCACGCGCCCCAGGTGACCGGGACGTGCACGCCCTCGCTTGCCGCGGCACTGCCTCGCTGGTGTGTGCCACGTGGTTCGGTTGTGGGCGAGGCCCATGGGCGGGTGGCCTTTCGCAAGGGCGCGGCGTGCACTCCGACAGGAGGGGTGCGGGATCGCCCTTCGCCGCCGGCCGGGTCCCGGAGACTTGCATGGCCATGCGGGTGGCGCGTTCGCACAGCTCAGGCGGTCATTCCCTCGGTGTCGGCATGTCTCCCGACCTTCCTGGGACTGAGAGCCTCCATCACCACCCGCACGAGACAGAGCATCGCGAGGGTCCATCGATGAGGAAGAGCAGGAGAGAGCCGCTATGAGCGTGATCGAGTACGAGGCCAAGGTCCTGGACATCGACCCGCGCCGGACGGCCCAGTGCATCCTCGACAAAGGCGGGGAAGACCTGGGCGAGGTGTTGCAGCGCCGCTACGTGTACGACATCGAGCCCGGGGACGCATCGCGGTGGGTGCGCCTGCGCGACACCGGAAGCCAGGTCACGCTCACGGTCAAGGAGATCGACTCCGACGCCATCGGCGGCACCCGCGAGACCGAGACCGAGGTCGGCGACTTCGAGACCGCCAACGCCCTGCTGGGCAAGCTCGGCCACACCCCCAAGGCCTACCAGGCGAACCGCCGCCGAAGCTTCACCCTGGACGGGGCCCAGTTGGAGATCGACTCCTGGCCGCGTATCCCCGCCTACCTGGAAATCGAAGCGGACAGCCGTGCCGAGGTGGTGCGCGTCGCCGCCCTGCTCGGCTACACCAAGGCGGAGCTGACGGGGGAGAACGCCACCAAGGTCTACGCCCGGCACGGCATCGACCTGGCCGCGATAACGGATCTGCGGTTCGAGGGGAGCTGACACCGGAGTGCCGTGTGCCCGCTGTGCGACGGGCACACGGCACGAACCAGTGGTGGAGGACACTGACCAGGCCAGGGCGATGCCCGGGGCCGCACCGATGACCACGGGTGTCCGGCTTCTCCTGCGCCGAACAGCCCCCTGGTCACGGCCGCCGCGACCGGCGTCCTCGCCCACCACCTCGCCGGGTCCCTGCTCCGACCGTCCCTCCCGGTCCGACGCTCGGGGAGGGGCTCCTTCCCGGCCATCGCCCTGGGACCCTGGATCGTCGGTGTCAATTCCGGCCAAGGAATCACGCCCGCCCGCGCGCCCCGACGCTGCGAGGAACGCTCGCGTGCAGCCTCTCGCTCCGGGAACGCCCGCCACATCGGCCCGCACCGTATCCTGGCCCGCCTCGGCGCGAGCGGTATGGACAAGGTGTACCTCGCCCGCACCCCGACAGCCACCTGTGCGCACAGAAGGTCGTGATGGACGACCTCGCCGGGGGCGCCCGTTCTGGCGGGTCCGGGTGGGCGACCACCGGGTGGTGTACACCGTGCACGACGGCCGGTTTCTGGTGCTCGTGCTGACCGTGGCGCACCGCCGCGAGGTCTACCGCGACTTGTGAGCCCCGCCGCGCCGCCCGGGGGCGTGACGGCGGTCGATCTGGTGGTCGCCGTCCGCCCCCAGGCCCACCGAGCACGCCGCGGATGCCTCGGGCGGGGAGTTCGACGCGCTCGTGGACAGGGTGCGCGAGTGGATCGAACCCGCCTCCATCGCCGTCGCCGCGCGGGCACTGCGCAAGGCCGGTGAGGAGGATTCCGAGGGTGAGGGCGGGGAGTATGCACTCACTCAAGGGGCTGGCGTTCCGCTGTGTCGCCGCCATCGACATCAACGACGGAACCTTGCCCTTCATAAAGGCGGTCACATCCGAAGCTGTGGACCCCCTGCAGTACCGGACCGACCTGATGGCCGAGCGGTGCCTGCTCTTCGTCGCCTGCACCCGTGCGCACGACCACCCGTACGTGTCGTGCATCAGGGAAGCCCAGCCCCTTCCCGGCCGAGGCGGGCATCGCCTGACCTGATCGGGACAACAAGGCCGTGACGGAAGTGACGGTTGACGACGGTGGGGCGGCCCCCTGAGGACTGCTCCGCTCCGGCCGACAGGTGACCGGTTCCTCGCCTCCGGTCGAGAGGGTCGCTCTCGGAGAGGCGTCGTCGGCTCGGAGGTGGTCGTGTGGGGCAGGAGACCGTGCGGACGCGCGCACGCAGGCGGGGCGACCTGAAGCTCCAGAGACACCCCGTTAGGGCGGAAATTACGCATTGGGCCAGGTCAAAGGTGCGCGATAGGATTGATCTGCTCCCTGCGGAGCAGTCGCGATCGAGGTGCGCCATGGACGATGGAACGGCGGCGGCACCGACCGCCGCGATCGACTTGAGGTCTCGGGTGAAGGGGCCTGTGATCACCCTTGGGGACGAGGGCTACGACTTCGCCCGCAGTGTGTGGAACGGGATCATCGACAAGTACCCCGCGGCGGTGGTGCGGGTGGCGGACGAGGACGACATCGCGGCGGTGATCGCCTACGCGCGTGACCACGACCTCCCACTCGCTGTACGGGGCGGCGGCCACGGGGTCTCGGGGAACGGCACGGTCGACCGTGGCATCGTTGTGGACCTGGGTGACTTGAGAACCGTGGAAGTCGACGACGCGCAGAGGGTTCGGGTCGGCGGCGGCGCCACGCTCAGCGACGTCGACAGCGCCACAGCTCCCCAGGGGCTCGCGGTACCCCTCGGCGTCGTCTCGCGGACTGGTGTCGGCGGCCTGACGCTCGGCGGCGGGATCGGCTGGCTCACCCGCTCCTACGGCCTCTCCGCTGACAACCTTCTGGCCGCGGACCTCGTGACGGCCACAGGCGACCGGGTCCGCGCGAGCGACACCGAGAACGCCGAACTGCTGTGGGGCCTGCGGGGAGGCGGAGGCAACTTCGGCGTGGTCACGCAGTTCACCTTCCGCGCCCACCGCCTGCCGACGGAGCTGTGCGCGGTCAACTTCATCTACGCCGAACCGCGGTGGCCCGAAGCCGTGCGCGCGTGGGAGGAGTGGACCCGTGACCTGCCGGACCCGATGCAGTCGATCATGACGTTCATCGTTCCACCGGCCGAACTCGAGGCCGGCGACGAGCCGTTGCTCCTACTGTCCGCGTTCTGGTCGGACCCCGACGACCGTGCCACCGGGGAGCGGCTCCTCGAGGACCTGCGGCGTGCCGTCCCACCCGACGCGGAGGAGGCCGAGACCGACTGGACGGCCTGGCAGTCCGCGGTGGACGTGCTGGGGCGCAAGGGACTGCGCGGGTACTGGAAGAACACCTCGTTCGACACATTGGACGACGCGGTGATCGAGGTCCTGCTGCACCGGGCACGCGAGCAGCGCTGGGTGGGTACCGGTATCGACGTCCACCACATGGGTGGGGCGTTCGCCCGAGTTCCCGAGGACGCGACGCCGTTCCCGGCACGCACCTCGCGCTTCTGGCTGAACGTCTACGGGGCCTGGCCCGATCCGGCCGACGACGCGACGCGCACCGCCTGGGTGCGCGGTTTCGCCCATGAGATGGAGCCGTTCTCCTCGGGCGGGCTGTACGTGAACTTCCTCGGCCGCGACGAGGGGACTGACCGGCACGAGGCGGCGCGGGCGGTCTACGGATCCGAGAAGCTGGACCGGCTCGTTGCGCTCAAACGGCGGTACGACCCGCAGAACATCTTCCACCTGAACCACAACATCCCGGTGGAGTGACCGGGGTCCGGGCCACGGCTCCGGATGCTCATGGAAGCCCCGGAGGACCTACAGGAAAAACGGTTCGACCTCCAGGCCCGGTACGGTGCAGACCCGCCATCTGTTGAACGAGCCCAACGGGAGCCCGGCAGCAGTTCGTCGGAGAAGACTTGCGAAGGTGCCGCCCTGACTTCTGCGGTTGAGCTGCAAGAGCGCCGGTGGACCGCCTCGAAGCCGCATACGGTCCGAGCGACCGCGCTTGTCAGCTCCTGCACCTACCGGTGATGTTCGGGCTGCGACTGCGGGTCCGTTCGACTCCGACCACACGCACTGCCCGACGAATTCCCGGCACTGTTCCGTGTTGGATACGACGGAGGCACTGGCACGGGTACGGGTTCGGCCCCTACCTGTCCTCGCAGCAGCCTGTTCCCACACGATTCCGTCACCTGTGCGCCGAGCACCAACACGACTCTGTCACCACCCGGTCACAGCACAGTGGCCGTCCCTCGGATACCGGATACCGCCCCTCCCATGAGAGGAAGAACGGAGGGTCCCGACATTCCCCGCCGGGTCCCTCGTCGGCATCCCTCTCGGAGGTCCCATGGCGCACAACCATTCCTGCGCGCACGCCAAGAACCCCGGCTGCGCGTGTGCCGGCTGTGCCGGCAGCCTGCACGGCTGGCCAGGCTACTTCGACCGCGCCGAAGCACCTGAACCCGAACGCGAACGGTTCCGTCGCCACACCGACCTGGAATGGCTCTCGGCACTCGGAACCGGTAAGCGGCAACAGAACCACTTGAAGGCTCCGACCCTGCGCATGAGGAAGGCCGCGAACGACAGCGCGGTCGCCGACGCGCTGACCTGGCTCGCCCACGACCCCGCCCGCGTTGCCCGGGGACGCCGTCTGGGCCGCGGGCTGCATGAGGAGGCCCTGCCGGAGCTGCGCGACCACGCTGGTCGCCACTCGGCACAGCTGCCCGACCTGAAAGAACTGGACAGGGTTCTCCCCGGCCACTTCTGGTGCTCCCTCCTGGTCCAGCTCTCAGGTGCGGGAGATACCGTCCAGCGTTACTCGGACCGGGTCCCCCAGGTCGCCGCGGAACTCCTCCTCGATGGCGAGACCCCTCCGGGCTGGGGGCAGGTGCAGGACCACGTGGCGGAGGTCGCACTGACCGCGGTCTGGAAGTGCGCCGGGTACGTCCTCCTCGGTGACTTCGCCAACCTTGTCCGACTCATGCGGTTCATGTCGTTGTTCATCTGCCCCGCCCCCGCACGCCACCCGCTCATCGTCCGGCGCGGATTCCTCCCCTTGGGCGAGGGCGTGCTCGCCGAAACCACCCTGACCCGGCTGCAGCAGGCCTACCTGACCGATTCCGCCCCCTGAGGCCGGGTGGCCCGCAGGCCTGCCGGATCGGACACGCACCGTCAGCGCTGACCACAGGTGTCCACCCACCGCCGGTCGCGGCGGCGTTGCGAAACCGTCGGAGCGGAGTCGGCGCAGAATGCCAGTGTGTTCCCCTTGCCGGCGGCCACTCTGCGGAGCGAGTGGTAGCAGTGGCGTACGAAGCAGAGGAGCGAAGGGCTGTTCCCCGACAGCGCCCCCTTCGAGGACTTTCCGGAGGCGCGACTCGGCGAGGTCGCCAGGCTGTCCGTGCCCTTCTCTCCCGGAGCGAGATGCGGAAGAACGAGGTGCGGATCGGGGAGGTCTTCGACCGTTTTCGGAGCCTGGCCGGGGAGCGTATGGGCAGGGCCGGTGGAGAGTTCTTCACCCCCCGTTCCGTGAACGAGCTCATCGTCCGCCGGGCTGACCTGCGCCTGGGCATGCTCGTGGGCGACTTCTACGCGGGAGTCGGTGGAACCCTGGTGACCGCTCTTGCGCGCGTGGGTGCGCCGGCTCTGGAGACTTTCTTGCGCGGGGCCTGGACGAGTCTCTGCTCGCCCAGGCCAGGGAGCTGATCCGGACCCGGCGGAAAGCGCTCGTGCACACCGTTCATGCCTGGGGTGAGCACTGTGGGAGCGGAGCGCCGCTGCGGACCGCAGATTTCAGGACAGGCTCAGGGAACTCGGTCTGGACCCGGGCCCGACAGCGGAAAGGGAGGACGGGCTGCTCCGGTGAGGGATTTCCTCCCTTCTCGTCCCGTCAGGTATGGCTGGTCCGCTCCCGCCCTGCTTCTGCAGACGACCTGATGGGAAACGGCGAACACAGGGGCGTCGCACTGACGATGTCATCCACGCCAAGGGTTCGTCCGGAGTGGCCTCCTCCGTGCTCGTGCCGAGGAGGAAGCCGGTGTTGGCGAGAGTGAAGGCCGTGGCCAGTGCCACTCCCAGGAGAAACACGGCTGTCAGCCACTCGCTGCCGTCACCGTGTACGCCACTCCTTCCCCGCTGCGTGTGGTTCCCGGCCCACCGCAGCGCCAGGGGGTCAGAACAGGGCGTGGCCGTGGGCCGCCACGAGCGGCGCCAGGTCGGGTGTGCCGAAACGTGTCCGCAGTTCCTTGAAGCGGGTCACCTTGTCCTCGCCGAAGCGGGCGACGGACGCGGCGTAGGAGTCGGCGGAGAAGAACACCGGCGGGTTCCGCTTGCTGTGGAACTTGTCCGCGAACATCACCAGCTCCTCCTCGACCGACTCGGCCAGGTAGTCCGCCTCCGGGACGGGCAGCCCCTGGTCGCGGATGTCCTCGCGGGTCAGGCCCACCCCGGTGTGGTGCGAGCAGAAACGGCACAGCGCCTCGGGCAGCCCCTCCTGGGCGAGGATTTCGTGGCCGAGCACCCCGTGGCTCACGTAGCGCGCGTGGTCGAGCCGGCCGGAGGAGTCGTACAGGCGGTAGACCCCGATGTCGTGCAGCAGGCATCCGGCCCGCACCAGGTCGCGGTCCAGCGCGAGGTCCGAGCGGTCGATGAGCTGCTCGGCGATGGCGCAGACGATCTCGCAGTGGGTGTGGACGAGGTCGAACGCCTCCCGGGTGGGCGCGTACCGTTCGTGCAGCGCACGGATCTCTTCGTCGTTCGGGATCACCATGCTCAGACGGTAACCGGCATGGAGACCGCTCGAGGACGGGGCTGCGACGCGGCGCGCTCGCACAGGCCGGGGTCGGCGCCGGGGTGTGTGTTGTCCCGTGCCAGCTTCTGCGGGGTGATGTGACCCGCCCACGGGCGCGGCGGTGCACGAGGGGCCTCAGAGGCAGTGGCGCACGGTGATCGGATCGGCGCCGGCCAGGCGTCGTGGCGGACCGGCGGTCGGGTCCGGCCCCCAGAGGCCGCTGTGTGCATGGACCCCGGGAACGGCGATCAGCCGCCGGTCCGCTGTTGGACGGCGGGGAATCCACCAGGGTGGAGGTGCGCCATGAGCACTCGGAAGTGCTCCTGGGATTCGGCTTCGGTGCCGTCACCGATCCGGTACCAGACCGCATGGGTCAGGGGCGGCCCGACCGGGACCGCGGGCACCGGGGCGGCCAGTGCCCGTTCCGACCCGATCGAGGCCACCCCCTCCACGCCGATGCCCAGACCGATCGGCAGGGAGGGGCCGGAACGGCGTGCCTCATAGCCCAGGTCAGGTCGTCCGGTGCGACGGTGCACGCTGATCGTCTGGAGGACCCCTCGTGAGGTGAACTCCTCGACCAGAGCGGACAGGACCGACAGGTCGGGCTCCTCACCCGGCGAGTGTCCGACAGCGAGCGTGATGCTCTCCTTCACCCCTTCCGGCACGCGGGTGACGAGCAGGGTTCCGGAGAACGGCCGGGCCGGTGCGGTGCGAAGGGCGTCCGGTGGGCCGGTGAAGAGGAACCACGAACTTTCTGGAGCGCGTTCGCGGGCCAACGCGGTCAGGTCCGCGGTGTCCCACGCCAGGGTCGCGGGCTCACCGGTTCCCCACAGGGCCGGTACGGAGCCGGCCAGGGTCTGGGACAGGAACTCCACCGACCTCCCCAGGCGGAGCCCGGCATCGGCGGGGTTCAGGACCTTCAGATCGACGAGGATCTGGGTCCCCTGGTCCTCCTCCGCCCCCCGGAAGGCCGAATGCGGCACGTCCTCGGGGGCCGCGGTCGTGTCGCGGACGAAACCGGCCTCCTCGTTCCAGGCCAGGGGGACCCCGGAGAAGCCGTCGTAGTACCGGCCGTCCGGTGCCCGGACCACCCAGCGGGCCATCGGGTTGCCCAGGACCGAACGCAGCGCGTGGGTGATACGCGAACCCGAAGGGGTCACCAGCTGGAACGCCCGGCCCTCCTTCGCGTGCTCGGCGACAGCGTCCACCAGCCATGTGGAGAGCGGGACCACCGGGCGGTCCTGGACGGCCAGCGCCACCCGGTCCGTGACGCGAGTGATCGCGGGGTGGTCGGTGGCGCCGGTCAGCAGGGGATCGTCGCGGTCGAGTCGGCGCTCGGGCTCCCAGACGAGGCCTCCGAACTCCGCTACGAGGGCATCGGCGAAGGCGCGGACCGCCCTGGCCGTGTCCGCTCCTCCCGGGCCGGTCTCGGCTCCGCGTGCCTCCACCCACCACGGCTGGGCGGGCAGGTCGTCGGCGATCCCTTCGGCGAGCAGGCGGTCGGCCTCGAAGGACGATGCGAGCCTCTGTGCCGCTTGGACGGCCGCGACCATGCGTCCCGACCCGTCGCGGAGCTGGACGACCGCGCCGCCGGCGACGGCGCGGACCTGTAGCTCCGGTCCCGCCTGGACCAGGGCCCTGGTCATGCCGCGCAGGGTGGGTGCCCTCTCGAGCAGGGCGACCACGTCATGTGTCATGGGGTTCCTCGGATCAGAGACGCTCGGTCACGTCGAGTCCTGTGATCTTCGAGCCGCCGCGCGGTGCGGCCACACCGTAGTGGAAAGCCGTGCCGAAATAGGTGGGTTCTCCCTTTTCGGTCTCGCTCCCGAGCCTTGTTTCGAGGGCTCTCAAAGCCTGCGCCAGTCGGGGGGCATTGCCGTCATGGACCTCGGGATGTGGGCGTCCGAAGAAATCGTTCTCCGCCCAGATGTCGTGGTGAACGCTCAGTTCGACCATGGTGTCCTCGGTAGCGACGTCGACGGAGACACTCACGAGTTCGGGTTCGCCTCTCCTGCTTCCGTTGGGCGCGATCCAGTTTCCGGGGCCGAGAAGAAGCAGAGTCTCCGGGTGGGACTCCGGTCGGCTTACGGGTTGGGAGCCACGAACCCTGTCTGCCAGAGCGGTGGCGGTGAGCTCTCGACAGTGAAGGATCCGGGATCGGTAGCCGGTGTGGCCGGTACCGAACTGGAACCAGTCCACGTCGACACTGTCGAGGTACAGCAGATCGCTGTCCTGGAGAACCTGTGCTATCGACATCGCGGCAGTGCAGCCCACCTCCAGTGCATTCGAACCCTCATCGTGCTCGACCACCCACGTCCACGTGGCGGTGGCCTTCGGGGACCTCGTCAACAGGGCCATGCTTTTCCGGGGAACGGTCGGGAAGTTATAAGTCTTTCTATTCCTCACCCGAAGGTGTGGTAGGGCGTTCTATGATTGGCACGTCGTTCTCGTCGAACCCCAAGGCCAGGCGCCACGGTGTGGCTTCCGAGAGGCGTCCGAAAAATGAACGCGCGTTTTCCTTTGCGTTTTCCCGGGAAGTTCCGTAAACATCCATGGCCGTATAGAATCCTGGGTAGATATCGATTTCCTCTATGTCCAGCACCAGATTGTCGATTCGCGCCTCGGTGACGCCGGTGTTGCGGCCCGGGGAGACGGAGGCCTCGATTCTGCGCATGAGGGAAACGACTTCTTCCGGTGTTGCGGAGATCATGATCGTTTCTGAGTATGCCATACTATCAACTCTCTCATGGCCATGAAATAACGTAGTCGTTTCCGATGATGAGGACCTCTTCGAGATCGCCTCCGTATCGTCGTAGCGAATCGCGGAGAGCCGACATCGAAGTTTCCTTCGGTGTGTTGACGGAACGGACGTCGATGACGAGGCGGCTCGACTGTTCGCGCCCCTTCCGAAGATTCTGGATGATCGCGTTCTTGGAGGCCGTCTCCGGAGTCTTGAACTCGATGGTCACGTCCCTTCCGACAACCACGGAGTCGGGTGACTTCACACCGTCTGACCGGGCGACATCCACCGACCGTACCTCGATGCCGTGCTCACGGAGGTATTCCGCGATGGCTTGTTCCTTGCTGTCGTAGAATTCCCAGCCCTCGCCGATACGGTCGCGCAATTCGTCCACCGTCGGTTGGTTGTACCGTGCCGGCGCTGTGTCCTCGGGTCGCGGCAGCTGTCCGTCGTGGGGGACGGCGTCCTCGAAGTCACCCAGCAGCCGTTCTTGCCGGGGTGGAGGGTCGGCGTCCGGGCCGGGGGGCTCCGGTAGTCCACCACCCTCGGGAAGGCTCGGCCCCCTCGGTGGCTCCGCAGGGCCTCCGGAGGTCGGCCCACCGGTGGTTGGCTCGGCTGGGTTCCGGGGCTCCGTTCCCTGCACGGTGACCGGGTCGCTGTCCTCGTCGAGCCGGGGCCCGTCGCCGTCGGCGCTGTTGTTGATCGTGCCGTCGGCGTGCATCTCCATGCCGTCGGGGGTGACAGGGACCCGGGAGTTCTCGTTGCCGCCCGGGCCGTCCCCACGTCCGGCGGAGCCGCTGTTCTCCAGGGCGTCGATGGTCCAGGGCGCCTCACCGTCGAGTTCGGCCATCCGGCCTCCGTCGGCGGTGTCCATGTCATCGGCGAGGTCCTCGTTGCGCCGCGCGATCTCGGAGAAGGCCGCGTCGACCTCTGCGGTCGTCGGGTCGCGCCGCGCATCCTCGTCCGCTCGCTGACCGGGTGTGTCGGTGTCCTGAGAACCGGCACCGTCCCTGTCGGACTCCGGGAGTTCCGGGGGGTTGCTCTCCGGGGTGGCGGGCTCGGCGGGTGGTGCAGAGGGTTCCGGCGTCGGATCCGGGCTGTTGCCCGGTGCAGGGGCCGGGTCCGATTGCGGCCCCTGGTTCTGATGGGCCTCCAGGCCGCTCAGAGACTCGTGCATGTCCCCGAGACCTGCGGGGACGCCGCTTCCGTCGGGCTCGATGTTGTCCGGTGCGGTAGGCGCGTCCGGGTGGGTGCCGTCAGGCCGGAGAGTGGGGCTGGACCCGTTGTTCGCGGAGTTGGAGGAGCCGTCGGAACCCTCGGAGCCGCCCGCGTCGATGCCCCCGCTGATGGGGCCGTCGCCGGTTCCGGCGCCTCCCAGGATGCGCGACACCCGGGCGGCGATCATGGGCACACCGACCACTGCCCCGACACCTGTGGCGCTCAACGCCGCGCCACCCGCGATCATGCCGATGTTGGTCAGAACGGTGCCGAACACGTAGCCGGGACGCTCTCCCAGTTCGGTCCAGGGGAAGAAACCGTGGATCGCGTCGCCCCAGGCGCCCCTGGCGGTGTCCCACCACTCGCCGGGGCTGTTCACCATCTCACCGGTCTGGGGGTTGTAGAAGCCGGTCATGGCTCCGAGGCCCGCGATCGAGTCGCCCCAGTACGAGGTGAAGTTGTCCCCCCAGCCTCCGGTGAACCAGCCCTCGGAACCGTGGATCCCGACCGCGCCGCCCATGTCCTCCAGGCTGCCCATGAGGACGTCCCCGCCCCCGTGGATCGCGTCCACGTACCACATGTGGTCGGTGCCCTGAGGCGATCCCCACGGGGTCCCGACGTCCTCGGGCGCCTCCTCGAAGCCGTAGACGGCCTCGCCGGCGTCGGGCTGGGTGGTTCCGTCGGCGTTGCTCGCGATGAAGGTGGTGCCGCCGAACAGTGCGGTGATGGCGTTGGCGCACTCCCGTTCGGCCTCCTGGTACTGCTGGTGGAGCGAGTTCACGTGGTTGAGCAGGTTGTTGTGCTCCTCGACCTTGTCGCTCTCGCCGCCGAAGAAGCCGCCGTCGTCCCAGTCGTCGTCGCTCCGGATCTCCGCGACCAGGTCTCTGGCGTCCTGGCGGGCCTGGACCAACTCGGAGCGCAGCTCACACGCCCTCTCGGCGAAGGTCTCCAGTGCGGTGGCCGCCGTGCCGAAGTCGGTTTCCACCGAGTCGCCCGTGGTGGCGACGGGGTCGACCGCCAAGTACAGGGTCTCGGCCTCGGGTGCGCTGTAGACGGCCTGGAGCCCGGCCCATGAGCTTTTGATGCTCTGTCCTGATTCGGCGATGTTCTCGCCGTCGGTCCTGAGGCCGCCGGCCGCGCTCTCCAGCAGCACGGTGTTCACGATGGGGACGGGGATCGCATCCGGGTCGATCAGGTCATCACTCACTGAGCATTCGCTATCCGTGTAGGGGGTGCACTTCAGCGGTGGCTGGGGCGAGGCCGGTCTGTGTGTCGTCTTACGTCGCGTCCGCGGAGGAGGGGTCTCGTGACCTTGGTACGGGTCGTCGGAGAAGGAGTGCCTGCGGCAGTGCCGTGGGGCCGGAAGGCGCTGTGGAGGCTGTCCCTTCCTCCGTCGGGGAGTTCGGGTGGCACGTTCATGGAGTGGACGTGATCCCTGGAGGGAGCGTCCCTACGCGATCTCTCCCGCGTTGGCCTGGGCGTCCGCGGCCATCTGCAGGTTGCCGTTGACATAGTGCAAGGTGGCATCGCTGGCGCCCCCGACCGCACTGGCGCTCTTTTCGACCATGCCGCCGACCTCGTCGAAGTAGTGCTCGGCGAACTCGGAGAGGGCTACCCCGATCGGGTCGCTGTTGGCCGCGCTGTTGGCCTCGTTCAGATGCGTTTCCATCGAATTCAAGTGCGAGGTGAGCCCTTGGCTGCCCTCTTCGTCGCCTATGTGTCCGGAGACGCCTGAGAGGACGCCGAAAACCTCTCCGGTCTGGATGTTCCAGGCTGACATGGGGGTCTCCCCTCTGTCTCGGGGCGTGGGGACGGGGTGGTATTTCTGGTGGCGATGCAGACTCTATTGCCATGGTTTCGCCCCGTGCATCACTGTTTCCGCGTCCTCAGAGGTCAAGCGGACGATCGGTGGCCGATTCCGGCCAGTACTGCTTCGGCAGGGCACAGGAGAGGTGTGGGCCTGGGCCCAACTGTGTCGGTCCCATGCGCTTCGGAAGGCATGGGCATTCCAGCGCGATCATGGCCGATCAAGTGTCGGACTCAGGCCTCGACCACCTTCGTTCGCCATTGCACGGGCAACCCACCGAAGGCACCCGGTCCCCGCATTGCCATACAGACGGAAGAGGGACCTGCTGACAGGGTGTTTGCTGCAGAGAGCTCGGTTCGCGCGCAGGGCCGGCGGAGGGCACACCGGAAGCTCACAGCGGACCGACCATCTGCCGACTGGTCGGACGACCGCGCCGTCGGCATGGTGGCCCTCCCTGGACCAGGGCCCTGGTCATGCCGCGCAGCATGGGCGCCTTCTCGAGCAGGGCGACCACGCCATGCGTCAGGGGGTTTCTCGGTCCTGCCCCGCTTCCCGGAGTTTCTGAAGCAGCCACTCAGGGATGTGCTCCTCGTCGCGGGGGAAACGCTGGTGGTCGAGTCGGTATTCGTGAGGGCCGGGTTCGGGAGGGAGAAAATCCGGTTCGTCATTGTAGTCGTAATCGACATTGAAGGAACCGTTGTTATCCAAAGTGAAGGTCGCTGTGTACCATGCGCCCTTTCCTTCGTGGTACATCAGTTCCCGAAGACGCATGAAGTGTCCCGAGATCTTGCCTGGCGTGGTGATTCGAGTCTCGCCTCGGCCTCCTGGGGAAACGTAGACCAGGCATTGGCCCACGTGTCCGACCGCTGACATGCGGGCTTCGACCGACGTCCACCCCTCCGGTGCCGAGCCGAAGAGAACGGTGCCGATCTTCTGTAGGTGCTCCTGTGTGCCTTCGACGTTCATATTTTGTTCCTTCGACCTTTGGTTCGACCAGGAGGACTCTCTCAGAAGCAGCCGCAAGGGATGTTTCCTGTCGATGGAGTCAGGTCTGTTCTCCGAATGCCCGGACGCAGAACTCGACCCTGACGTCGGAGGTCCGGTACCGTTTTTCGTGCCATCGGGTGGGTCCTGGCCGCCGGTGCTCTCGGGTGGAACCATCATGCAGGGTTTTTTCCCGGGTGGAACTGTCGGGTGTCAGGGGCTACCGGTCCAAGAGATCCAATGCTTCTGCATCGATGGATGTCTTTGCTTTGTCGGCCCGATGGCTCGCGGGGGATCCTCGCTTCATGGCCGCGTAGTCTACCTGAATCATTCCTGTGGTGTCGATGCCGAAGCCTCCTCCGCGTTCATAGAATATGACCAGCGGATCGAACATGTCCGGCAAATCTGGCAGGGCTTCTCCCGAGTCGCGCAGTGCGCTGAAATGAAGCGCCCAGACGCAGGTGTCCATGACCAAGGGGAACTGATGGATTATCTCCTCCTTCTCGATGATTTCGGAAACGAGTTCCTCGCCGGCGCGCACATTCGGGTTGGCCAGTGCGGCCGCGTCGAAAAAGGGCCATTGCTCGGCGCGGAGCTGGTGCGACCACAGGGCCGCGCGCCGAAGATACTCCTTCATCAGGGCGACTCGGGACCGTGTGTGGTTGAAGCCTCCGTGCCAATCGGCACGGATCAGGCGTTCGGTCAGTGCGGAGGCGTGGTCTTTCAAAGCGGTCCTCGAATTCCATGGAAATATTCACGATCTCGTCCAAGTCGGAGAGAACATCGGCGATCCCGAAGAGTGGTTCCATCATCCCGTGACTCCTCCAGGGCCTGAAGACGGCTCTGTTGTCCTCGGGGAAGGCATGTCGTGGGCACCGTGCTGATCGGGATGGGGGAGTGGGCCTCGCCGTCCCACGCCTCGGGTCCATGACCGCAGAAGCGGCCCGGTTCGGGCGCAGTACGGACAGAGGGCACGCAGGAAGCCGAGAACCGTACCCGGACTCCTGCGCCGAACAAGCCGGTGGTCGCGACCTCCTCGGTCGGCAGAGGTGACGCGGGCGGCGGGTGCCGCAGCGCCGGACGGACAACGGCCCATGAGCGAAGCCGACCGGGGCGCACACCGAATCCGGATACGGCGCCGACCCGAGGAACCGCTCACCCCCAAGAGCCTGAAACACGAGGTTTGCCACCGAATATGGTCTGATGGGATCAGATATCTTTTTCGGTGGACTGGACCAGGTGAAGGGGTGTCCGGGGTGGACGTCCTCCGCAGGAACAACGTGACGATCACCGGGACGGACGAGGGGCCCACGGTGGTCCTCGCCCACGGGTTCGGCTGCGACCAGAACTTGTGGCGCCTGGTGGCGCCGGCCCTCGCTGAGCGGTACCGGGTGGTGCTCTTCGACTACGTCGGCTCCGGCGGGTCGGACCTGGCCTCCTGGAGCGAGGAGAGGTACTCCTCGCTGGGGGGCTACGCCCAGGACGTGGTGGAGCTGAGCCGGGCGCTGGACCTCGAAGGAGCCGTGTTCGTGGGCCACTCGGTCAGCGCCATGGTCGGCGTTCTGGCCGCTCAGGCGGTGCCGGAGCGCATCGGCGCCCTGGTGATGGTGACCCCCTCGCCCCGCTACATCGACGACGGGGACTACCGCGGCGGCTTCAGCACACAGGACATCCACGAACTGCTGGACTCCCTGGAGTCCAACTACCTGGGCTGGTCGTCGGCCATGGCGCCGATGATCATGGGCAACCCGGAACGGCCCGAGCTGGGCCAGGAGCTGACCGACAGCTTCTGCGCCACCGACCCCGACATCGCCCGGGTCTTCGCCCGCACCACCTTCCTGTCCGACAACCGCGCGGACCTGAAGGGCGTGGAGGTCCCGACCCTCGTTCTGGAGTGCTCCCAGGACCTCATCGCGCCCCGCGGGGTCGGCGCCTTCGTCCACGACTCGATCCCCTCCTCCCGGCTGGTCACGCTGGAGGCCACCGGCCACTGCCCGCAGCTGAGCGCACCGCAGGCCACCGCGGAGGCGATCCTGGGCTTCCTGGACACCCTGCGGCGCACGCCGTGACCGGGGAAGCCGAACCGTCCGAGAGGAGCGGCCGCCCCGACACGGCCGTCGGCGCGCTGCTGAAGCAGGGGGAGGAGGAGCTCTACGAGTTCGCGCCCTGCGGGTACCTGTCGACGCTCATGGACGGCACGATCGTCCGGATCAACGCCACGCTGCTGGAGTGGCTCGGCCTGGAACGCGACGCCGTGGTGGACCGGATGCGCTTCAGCGACCTCCTCACCGTGGGCGGCAGGCTCTACCACGAGACGCACTTCGCGCCGCTGCTGTACATGCGGGGCCAGGTCAGCGGTATCGCCCTGGAGATGAGGGTCGCCGGGGGCGCACGCCTGCCCGTGCTCGTCTCCTCCGCCGTCAAGCACGACAGCGCGGGCGAACCGCTGCTGATCCACACCAACGTCTTCGACGCCACCGAACGCCGCGCCTACGAGGAAGAGCTGCTGCACCGGCGCAGGGAGGCCGAACGGGCCCATGCCGAGGCCGACCGGGCGCGCGAGCGGGCCGACACCGACCGGGCCCGCCTGAAGGACGCGCTCACGGTCCTGCGGAAGGCCCTCCTGCCCGACAGCCTGCCCGCCGTGCCGGGCATGGAAGCGGCCTCCTACTACCACCCGGCCTCTCCCGACCAGCTGGGCGGCGACTTCTACGACCTCCTCCGCCTGGACGACACCCGCTGGGTCTTCTTCCTCGGCGATGTGCGCGGCAAGGGCCCCGAGGCCGCGACCCTGACCTCCCGGGCCCGCTACGCCCTGCGCGCCGCCGCCCTGCACACCTCGGAGCCGGCCGAGGCCCTGGGCACGCTGAACACCGTCCTCCTGGAGGGCCAGGCCCACGACGAGGAGGCCCGCCACTGCACCGTCGTCCTCGGCACCCTCGAACCCGGCAGCGACGGAGGGACCGCCCGGGTCCGCCTGGCCTCGGGCGGCCACCCGCCGGCCCTGGTCCTGCGCGCCGACGGCCGGGCCGACCTCCTGGACACCCCCGGAGGGATGCTCGTCGGCGTGCTTCCCGGCGCCGAATTCGCCACGGCCGAGACCGTCCTGGCGCCCGGCGACACCCTCCTGCTCTACACCGACGGCCTGACCGAGGCCCGCACGGGACCCCGGCGCGACACCCTGTACGGCGAGGACGGCCTGCTCGCCTTCGCCGCCGAACACGCCCCCTCCAGCCCCTCCAAGGTGATCAACGCCCTGAGCGACCTGCTCTGGAGCTTCGGTGAGGGGCTCGACGACGACACCGCGCTGCTCGCGCTCGGGGCGCCCGCTGTCCCGGGTACCGCTGCCGGGAGGGCGGCCACCGCGTGAGGGCCGCCGGGGGCTGTGTCGTCGCGGGCGGCCCCCGGACCTGCTTCAGCGGAGCCGCTGGCGGATACTGGTGCCCATGGCGATCATTCACAGTGCGACCCTCACACCGAGCAAACCGGCCCTGATCGGGGCCTGGCTGGACGGCCGTCCGTGGGCGGGGCAGGGGCCCGACGAGGTGCTGGGCGCGTACCGGTTCGACGACCCGGAGGGCGAGGTCGGGGTGGAGGCGTTCCTGGTCCGGCGCGGGGACCGCCTGCTCCACGTGCCGCTGACCTACAGGGGCGCGCCCCTTGCCGGTCACGAGGAGCACCTCGTCGGAACCCTGGAGCACTCCGTCCTCGGGCCGCGCTGGGTCTACGACGGAACCCGGGACGGGGTGGCGCTCGCGTGCTTCCGGCGGGCCCTGGCGGGCGAGCAGGAACAGGCGGAGCTGGAGATCCACGAGGGTGGACGCGTCGTGGGACGCAGGCCGCAGCAGGTCCTGGTCTCCAGGGAATCCGGTGAGGAGAGTACCGGTGCCGGTTCGGCCCAGGGCGGGCAGGTGCTGATCCCGCGCGTGCTGGACGCCGAGGCCGAGGGCAGGTCGCGCCTCCGCGCCCGGTGCGGGGACCTGCAGGTGGTGGTCGCGACCCTGTCCTGATCCGAGGTCCTCCGACCCCGGCCTCCGTCGTGTGCTCCACCGAAGCCCCGGCGGATCGCGGACGATGCGGTCGACTCCGCCGGCCCCGGCCGTTCCGCCCGGATACGGCCCGCCGACGTCCCCCGCGAACCGGATCGGACGGCGCAGGCCGCCGGGGCCGCTCCCTCCCCACCGAGAAGTGAGGAGGGAACGGTCCCGTGCGGCTCAGGCCGGGGAGGGTTCCAGGCCCAGCTCCCCGGTCAGGAACCGGCGCAGGTGCGCGCGGGCCTGCTCGATGCTCAGCGGCGGAGCCCCGCGCAGGCGGCGCAGGGCCAGACCGTCGACCAGGGCGTTGAAGCGGGTCGTGGTCTCGGCGACGTCGCGGCAGCGGAACTCACCCCGGTCGCGGCCCCGGGCGATCAGCTCGGCCACCCGGTCCGACCACTCCTCGTACCGGCGGTGCTGGCGCGAGTCCGGCTCCAGGCTGGCGTCGGCCGCCCAGTTGTCGAACCACAGCCGCCAGTGCCGGTCGGTCTCCGCGCTGAACACGCCCTCGATGAGCGTGGTCAGCCCCTCCGCGGCGGTGGGGCACGCCAGCATCCGCTCGCCGAGCGGGCGGTAGTAGGCGTCGATCTCGATCGACACCGCCTCGCTGAGGATCTCCCGCACACCGCCGAAGTGGTACGTGACCGTGCCCACGGACACCCCCGCCGCGCGGGCGATGTCGCGCACGCCCACCCGGCTCGCCCCGTGCTCGATCACCAGCGGCACGACGGCCTCCAGGATGAGCCGCCGCCGCACCTCGGTGGGCTGGCGGGTGCGCTTGTCCGGTGCGACCGCGCGGCGCCTGGCCCCCGCCGTCCCGGCGGCCGGCGCCCCCTCGGCAGGGCCGGTCATCCCGCGGTCCTGGGGATCTCGCGCTCCCAGCGCCGGGTGGCGACGACCTTGCCCCCGGAGCGGGCCTCCACCGTGCTGTGCACGACGAAGTGGTCCGCGGTGGCGGTCAGCTCGCTCGACGTCCGCACGGAAACGTCCCAGTCCTCCCGGCGCATGGTGATCTCCCACTCGGATCCTGCCATGGCCGACAACGGGTCGTCGACCCGGATCCGGTACCGTTCCCGCGCCTTCTCCGTGTACACGAGACCGTTGGGGTAGGTGCGCGACCCGCCGTAGTTGGGATCGACGTCGAGCACCCACTCGCCGGTCCCGACGTCGTGCGACACCAGGCGCTCGGGCCGGGGCTCCGACGCGCCCAGCTCCACCGCCAGCGGCGGTGCCTGCTCCGGCTCCTCGAACTCCACCGGCGCGCGCCCCTCGTCGGTGCCCGCGGGCCGCACCGGGAGCAGCAGCGCGCTCCGGTCGGGCCACACGGTCAGGGACGGGTCGTCGGGCTGCGGCCACACCCACGGCCAGTACGCGGTCGACACCGCCACGCGGATCCGGTGCCCGGCGGGGAAGGCGTACCCCGTCCCGGTGAGCTCCACCTCCACGTCCTCGGGGTTTCCCGGCTCCCACGGCACCGACCGGTCCCGGCCGTACCGGCTGCCCAGGTTCAGCACGCCGCGGGTGACGAGGGTCGAGGCCCCGTCGGGGGCCACGTCGCACACGCGCACGATCACGGTGCCCCGGGGCCTGTCGGCGTCCAGGCGCAGGCGCACCCGCGCCCGGCCCAGGACCTCGACGCGCTCGGCCAGCGGCTCGCCGTCGAAGCAGGTCGACCGGCCGTCCTCCTCCCGCTGGTCGGGGGGCAGGTCGGTGGCGTTGCCGTAGGGGAAGAAGCGGCCCGCGTCCACGCCCGTGTGCTGGGGGCTGTGCACCGTCACCGGCGCGCAGCCCGCCGCGCCGAGGGCCTGTTCGGACCAGCGGGTCGCCGGGGAGGGCCAGGCGTCGTCGGTGACCCAGCGGCCGGGCCGCTCCGTGTAGGCGGTCGCGGGCGGCACCGGCTCCTGGACCCAGGAGCGCAGCCGGGGGGTGTCCATGGCGCCGTTGTCCGCGTCCTTGAGCCAGTGGTCCCACCAGCGCAGGGTCTCCTGGAGGAAGCCGATGTGCGGGCCGGGCGGCCGCGCGATGTCGGGGTACTGGTGCGCCCAGGGCCCCAGCAGCCCGCGCACCGGGCCGGGCAGGTGCTCCACCAGCCGCAGCACGGTGTCCCGGTAGGGGTCGGCCCAGCCGCCGACGGCCAGCACCGCGGCGTCGATCGCGGAGTAGTCCTCGCACACGCTGCCGTGCCGCCAGTAGTCGTCCCGGGTCTGGTGGTCCAGCCAGGTGTGGACGAACGGCTCCAGCGCGTCGAGGCGCTCCTTCCACATCGGCAGCCACGCGTCGCCGACCGTGATCGGGTCCGGCGGACGCGACGTGAACGCCAGCATCGTGCCGGACCAGCCGGCCATGTCGATGCCCAGCACCGAGCCGCCGATGTAGTGCACGTCGTTGTCGTAGCGGTCGTCGGCCGAGCACACCGTGACGATCGCCTTGAGCGGCTCGGGGCGCCGGGCGGCGATCTGGAGCGAGTTGAACCCGCCCCAGGAGATGCCGAACATCCCCACCCGGCCGGTGCACCAGGGCTGTGCGGCCAGCCACTCCACGACCGCGACCCCGTCGGCGGTCTCCTGTTCGGCGTACTCGTCGAGCATCACGCCCTCGGAGTCGCCGGACCCCCGCAGGTCCACCCGCACCGACGCGTAGCCGTGGCCCGCGTAGTAGGGGTGGCGCTGGGCGTCGCGCGGCGACGTCCAGTCGCCCTTGCGGTAGGGCAGGTACTCCAGCAGCGCCGGGACGGGGTCCGCCAGGGCGTCCGCCGGCAGCCACACGCGCGCGTGCAGCCGCGTGCCGTCGGCCATCGGGATCCAGTCCTCGCGGACCTCGACCTCGCGCGCGAAGTCCTCTCGGTAGCGCATGCTCCCCCGTTCGTCTCTCGTGTGGGCCCGTGCGTGACGGGACCGTTCGTGTGCCAGGAACCGTGTGTCAGGACCCGTGTGTCAGGACCGCGGGCCGGTCCCGTCGGCGTCCCACCGGCGGATCCGGTGGCCGCCGCCCAGGTCGATCCACTCCGGGTCGGGGACCTCCGCCAGGTCCCGGGGCAGGGCGGCCGTGTCCCCGGCCGTCTCCCCGGCCGGCTCGGACGCCTGCGCGGTCGTGCCGCCGCCCGCCCCGACCGGCCGCGGTTCCAGGACCGCGTCCAGCAGCCGCCGGGTGTAGGGGTGGTTGGGCCCGGAGAAGACCGCTTCGACCGGGCCCTCCTCCACGACCAGCCCGTCGCGCATGACCGCGACCCGGTCGGCGATCCCGCGCACCACCGCCAGGTCGTGGCTGATGAACACGAACGCCAGGTCCCGCTCGGTGCGCAGGTCGTCCAGCAGCGCGAGCACGGCCGCCTGGACCGACACGTCGAGCGCCGTGGTGACCTCGTCGGCGACCACCACGCGCGGGTCCCCGGCCAGGGCGCGGGCGATGCCGACCCGCTGGCGCTGCCCGCCGGAGAGCTGTCCGGGCAGCCGGTCCGACAGCGCCGGGTCCAGGGCGACGTCCGCGATCAGCTCGCGCGCCCGGTCGTCGGCGCGGGACCGCTCGGCCAGGCCGAAGAACCGCAGCGGCCGGCGCACGGCCTCGCGGACGATCCGCCGCGGGTTGAGGGAGGTGTCGGCGTTCTGGAACACGAGCTGGACGCGGCGGCGGACGCCCGGCGGACGCAGCCGCGCCCGCACGGCCAGGTCGCCGTCGCCGTCCTGGTTTCCGTCCCCGGGGCGGTCCCCGCCCCCGGTGTCCGCGCCGAGCAGCCGCATGGTTCCGGAGGACGGTGCGCGCAGGCCCGCCAGGGACCAGGCCAGCGTCGACTTCCCGCTGCCCGACTCCCCGACCAGGGCCAGCACCTCGCCCCGGCGCAGACCGAGCGAGACCCCGTCGACGGCCCGGTGCGCGCCGTAGTCGATCGTGACGTCACGCAGGGACACCACCTCGGGCGCGTCGTCGGGGACCGGCACGCGCTCGCGCACGGTCCGCGTCCCGTCCTCGGCGACCTCGGCCAGTCCCCGGTCGCCGATCCTGGGCACGCTCGCGAGCAGGCGGCGCGTGTACGGGTGCCGCGGAGCGTCGAACAGCTCGGCCGCCCCGGCCGCCTCCACGACCTCGCCCTCCCGCATGACCACGACGCGGCCGGCCATCCGGGCGACGACCCCCAGGTCATGGCTGACCAGGACCGACGTCAGGCCGAACTCCTCGCCGAGCCCGGCCACCAGGTCCAGGATCCGCGCCTGGGTGACCACGTCCAGGGCGGTCGTGGGCTCGTCCAGCACCAGCACCTTGGGCCGTGCCGCCAGCGCCATGGCGATCGCCACCCGCTGCTGCTGCCCGCCGGAGAGCTGGTGCGGGTACCGGCGCACGATCCCCCCGGGATCGGGCAGCCCGACCTTCTCCACCAGGGAGCGGACCCGCTCGCGCCGTTGCGCGCGCGTCAGCCCCTGTGACAGCAGGGACTCCCCGATCTGGGCGCCGACGCGCATCGACGGCGTGAGCGCGTGCCCCGCGTTCTGCCCCACCATCGCGATGTCGCGGGTGCGCAGCTCCCGCAGGCCCCGCCGGTCCAGGGACAGGACGTCCTTGCCGTCGACCAGTACCCGGCCGCCGGTGACCCGGGAGCCGTGCCGCAGGTGGCCGAGCAGGGCCCCGGCGACGGTGGACTTGCCGCTGCCGGACTCGCCGACCACGGCCACCGTCTCCCCTGCCGCCGCCTCGAAGGACACCTCGCGGGCCACGGTCACGTCGGCGCCGCCGGAACGGTAGGCCACGGACAGCCCCTCGACCCGCACCAGGGGGCCTGACTCGGTGCCGCTCATGAGCTCTCCTTCGCGCGGTCGACGCCCCAGGCCCGGGACAGGCCGTCGGCGGACAGGTTCAGCCCGACGACCAGGGTCGCCAGGGCGATGATCGGGGCGAGCGTCGCCCACGGCACCACGACCATGGCGGTGCGGTTCTCGGCGACCATCAGCCCCCAGTCCGGGGTGGGCGGGTTGGCGCCGAACCCGAGGAAGGACAGCGAGCTGATCAGCAGCACGACCCACGAGGCCCGCATCGCGAACTCCACCGACACCACGTGGGCGATGTTCGGCAGGACCTCGCGGACCAGGATGGAGACGGTGCGCTCACCGCGCGCCCGCGCGGCGGTCACGTAGTCGAGCGGGGCCACTCCCAGCGCCGCGGCGCGCACCACGCGCACCACCTGGGGCGCGTAGACCACGGTCACGGCGAGGACGATCACCGCCGGGCCCGTCCCCAGCACGGTCACCACGACCAGCAGCGCCAGGATCGGCGGGATGGCCAGGATCGCGTCCAGCACGCGCATCAGCGCGTCGTCGAGCCGGCCGCCCTTGAGCGCGGCCGCGCAGCCCACGACGGTGCCGAGCGCCACCGCGCAGGCGGTCGCGGCGAAGGACACCGTCAGCGCGTAGCGGCCGCCGTACAGCACCCGGCTCACCACGTCGCGGCCGTAGGCATCGGTGCCCGCCCAGTGGTCGGCGCCCGGGCCGAGCAGCGCGCTGCCGGGGTCGTTGGCGGTGGGGGAGTAGGAGGTGAGCAGCGGTGCGAGCAGCGCCAGCAGCACGTGCAGGGCGACCAGGGACAGGCCGACCACGGCGGGCGTGGACCGCGCCAGTGAGCGCAGCGTCGTGCGGGCCGTTCCGGTTGACCCGGTTGACCCGGTCGTCTCGGCGGGCCCGGAGGCCCCGTGCGGGGACCCGGTCATCGGGCGCTCCTCTCTCCGGTGCGCAGGCGCGGGTTGAGCGCCATCGCCCCCAGGTCGGCGGCGAGGTTGCACAGCACGTACACGGCCGCGCTGACCACGGCGATGGCCTGCAGGACCGGCAGGTCGCGGTTGTGCACGGCCTCCAGCAGCATCCGGCCGACGCCGGGGTAGTTGAAGACGTTCTCGACCACGGCCACGCCGCCGACCAGCCACGCCACGTTCATCGCGATCACGTTCAGCGTGGGCAGAAGCGCGCTGGGCAGGGCGTGGCGCACCACGACCCGGCCCGTGCCGAGGCCCTTGAGCCGCGCGGTGGTCACGAACTCGCTCTCCATGACGTCGATGACGCTGGTCCTGGTCATCCGCACGATGTAGGCGGTCATCACCACCGACAGCGCGATCGTCGGCAGGACGACCGCGGGCAGCAGGTCGGCGACCGGCGCGGACGCCTCGTCCAGGACCACGGCGGGCAGGACCGGCACGGTGATGGACAGCGCCAGCACGAGCAGGGTCGCCACGACGAACTCCGGCACGCTCATCCCGATCAGCGTCAGGGTGGAGACCACCGTGTCCGGCCAGCGGTCCCGGTACAGGCCGGCGACGACGCCCAGCACGATCGAGGAGGTGACCGCGACGGCGATGGTGGCGACCGCGATCAGCATGGTGTTGCGCAGGTGCAGCCACAGGGTCGCGGAGACGGGCTCGCCGGAGACCAGGGACACCCCGAAGTCGCCGCGCACCGCACCGGTGATCCAGTCGAGGAACCGCAGGACGGCCGGGCGGTTCAGGCCCATCTGCTCGCGCAGCGCGGCCACGGCGTCGGGGGTGGCGTCCTGGCCGAGCACCTGCGTGGCCACGTCGCCCGGGAGCAGCTGCACGGCGGCGAACACGATCACCGACGCCAGGAGCACGGTGACGACCGCGGACAGCAGCCGCCTGGAGATGTAGACGATCATCAGGGCCTCAATCCGATGTTGAGGTAGTCGAACTCGAAACCCGACTCGTGGTAGTTGAGGACGTCCCGGGACAGGCCCACCAGCCGGTCGGCGAACATCGGGGTCATCGCGCCGCCCTCGTCCACGACCATGCGCTGGGCGTCCTGGTACAGGGTGCGGCGGCGGTCCTCGTCGGCCGTGGCGCGGGCGGCGTCGAGCAGGTCGTCGAAGGCGCCGTCGGACCAGGCGGTCTCGTTGTAGGAGGAACCGCTGCGGAAGACCTGGTTGAGCAGCTGGTCGGCCGGACGCCCCGTGTACCAGTACGTCGCCATCAGCGGCTTCTGCATCCAGATCTGGGTGTAGTAGGAGTCCGCCGAGGTGTTGCGGACGGTGATGTCGATCCCGGCCTCGGCCGCGGAGTCGCGGTAGGCGAGCGCCATCGGGGTGAACACCGGGTCGTAGGCGGAGGTGTAGAGCTCCAGGCTCAGGTCCTCGTGCCCGGCCTCGGCGAGCAGGGCGCGGGCCCGGTCCGGGTCGCGTTCGACCGCGTAGTCGGTCCAGTAGGGCGTGTCGGGCGGGACCGGGTTGTCGTTGCCCGGCACGCCGGTGCCCTGCAGGGCCACGTCGATGACGTGCTGCGGGTCGTAGGCCAGCTTCATCGCCCGGCGCACGCGCGCGTCGGTGAACGGCTCGGCCGTGGTGAGCATCGGCAGCACGTACCACTGGGCGTTGACCGAGCGCGCGATGGTCGCGCGCTCGGAGGCCTCGACGACGCGGGCGGTGGCGAAGTCCAGGTTGGTCTGCGAGATCAGGTCGACCTGGCCGGCCAGCAGCGCGTTGGTCCGCGCCTGGATGTCGGTCATCGAGAACATCTCGATGGCGTCCAGGACGGGCCGCCCCTCCCAGTGGTCGTCATGGGCGACGATGCGGCCCCGGCCGCCGGGGGAGAAGGAGTCGAGACGGAAGGGCCCGGTGCCGATGCCGGTCGCGCCGATCGTGTCGCCGTCCCCGTCGGGGACGACGTAGCAGTGGTAGTTGGTGAGCAGCGCCGGGAACTCGAAGTTGGGCGTGGTCAGCTCGACCACCAGCACGCCCGGCTCGGGGGTGTGCACCCGGCCCGGGTCGACCAGCGGGCCCAGGACCGTCCCCTGCGGCGAGGCGAGGTCGGGGTCGACGATCCGGCGGAGCGTGTAGGCGGCGTCCGCGGAGGTGAAGCCGCGGCCGTCGTGGAAGCGGACCCCGTCGCGCAGCCGGAAGGTCCACACCAGGCCGGCGTCGTCGGACTCCCACCCGGTGGCCAGGTCGGGCACGGTCTGCCCCTCCGCGTCCATCCGGACCAGCCGGCTGTACAGGGCGCCGAGGTACTCGTAGGCCGACAGGGAGCTGGCCGGGTCCAGGGTCTCGGCCTGCGACGCCGGCGGCCGGGCCATGCGCAGCACGCCGCCGTCGGCGGTGGCGCCCGTGGCCGCGGCCTCCGGGAGCGCCGGCGCCGCCTGCGGACCGGACGCGGCGCAGCCGGGGAGCAGGACCGCCGCCCCGAGTACCCCGGCTCCCCCCAGCAGAGCCGTTCTGCGCGGGATCCGCGGCGGGGCGCCCTCGGCCCCCGGTGAACGCGGCATGTCTTCCCCTCCGTGGTGTGCTGCGAACGGATCAATCGTTCACTGAACGATTGATACGACTCATGCACGATAGAGGTCGGAAGTCGATGGTTCAACGGGTGGTAAAGCGGGTAAACGCGAGGGGTCACGTGTGTCCGCCGCCGATCACCGCAGGTCAGCCGTGTCAGCGGACGGTAGGCCTTCCGCGCGCCGACACGGAACCGACGCCGCGCGCACCAGCTGCTTGCACGGTGCCCACCGCCCGCCGACGGGAAGAGGCGGTGCCGGATGCGGGCCGGCAGGCCACGGCGGCGGTGCGCGGCAGTCCGAGCGCGGACACGGCGGTGCGGCGGAGCCGGGAACGCGGAAGAAGGGGGAACTTTTACCGCTCACAACGGCGACACGTCCAAGACCCTTGTGCGAAGATCGCACACATGAGGGAAGAGCTGAGTTGGGCGCAGATCGGCGAGCGGGTACGGGAGAGCAGGGCCGCCGCCGGACTCTCCCAGCACCTCCTCGCCGAGAGAGTCGGCTTGGAGCGCAGCATGGTCTCCAAACTGGAGAACGGTGAGCGCCGTATCGACGCCGTCGAACTCACCCGCCTCGCCCGCGCACTCGACTATCCTCTGTCCCACTTCCTCCACCCCGCCCCTGAGGTCGTCTCCCGCAGGGCTGCCATAGCCGACGGCGGAGACATCGGGGAGAGCCGGGCCGCGCGCGACGCCTATCGGACCGAGGCCCTGCTCTCCGAATGGCTGAGAGACGTACGCCGACTCATCGGGTTCGGAGTCCTGGAACCGCGACGGATGCTCCTGTACCCCGAGCAGGTACGGGACGCGCAAGAGGCGCGCCGGTCGGCCCTGTGGCTGCGCGACCGGCTGGATCTCGGCACGGGTCCCATCGAATCCGTCTCCGCCGTGTGCGAGCAGGCGGGGCAGTTCACCGCCGTCGTCCCCCTGCCCTCGGACGGCGCCTCTCTGGTGGACGCAGATGTCGCGGTGGCCGTGGTCAACAAGGAGCAGGCGCCCGGCCGGAGGCGCAGTACCGCCGCGCACGAGCTCGGGCACATGGTCCTGGGGGACGAGTTCTCCAGCGACCTCGGTGTACACGCCTCACGGGAGGACCGGGAGAAGGTGGTGGAGGCGTTCGCGGCCGAGTTCCTCCTGCCGACCTCGGAGATGGGGTCGGCCGTCGAGCAGGACGGCGAGAAGGCCCGGCGCCGTGAGCTGGTCCGGTTGTCGGCGACCTACCGCGTCTCGTGGGGTCTGGCGGTGACCCAGCTCCGGCGCACCGGAGAGGTCGAACCTGAGGAGGTGCGCAGGCTGCGGACCCGCACGCCGACGGACGTCGAGTTCAAGGACGCCCTGGGGTGGAAACCCCAGCCCGACCTCGCCTCCATCCGGGTTCCCCCGGGTTACGCCTCCGCGGTGGTGATGGCGATGGAGACCGATAAGATCACTCCCCACCGGGCAGTGGAGATGCTGCGCGGCCAGGTCTCGCTCGCAGCCCTCACCGAGGAAGCAACGGATTGACTCCTCCTCCCGCGGTCCCGGTCCCACTGCTGTTCGACGCCTCCCCGCTGCTGCACGCCGCGAAGGCCGACCGTCTCGATGTCCTGGGCGACCTGGTCAGCGGATCCTCGTGTCTGACCACCCAGGCCGTGATCGACGAGGTCGGCCGCAGGCATCCCGGTGCCCGCTCGGAGGTCGTGGCAGCCGCGTGGCTCACGGTCGTCCCCACCGACTCACTGCTGTTCCTCGTGGCCTACGGCGAGTGGAGCGCACGCATGGGTCTGGACGATGACCACAACATCGGGGAGACCACGCTGTGCGCCTACGCCGAACTCCACGGCGGGGTCCTGGTCCTGGACGACAAGAACGCGCGCAAGGTCGCCACGCAGTACGGCCTGAGCGTCCGCGGAACGGTCGGCCTGATCGCCGACGCCTGCTCTCGGGGGGACTGCACCGTCACCGGAGCCTCCGTGCTCGTCGACGACCTCCACGAGTCCGGTATGCGGCTGCCCTTTCCCAAGGGCGGGTTCGAGCAGTGGGCCAGGGAGAAGAAGCTTCTGGGGTAGCTGCGCTGCCCCCTGTGTCGGGGGAGCCGCGCGAGAGACCCCTTGCGCGTTCCTGCTGCCCGCTTCGTGTGGCCCGGTCGTGTGAGCGGAGCCACGACCTGGGTACCGAACGCGCGGAGGAACCCCCGGCCCGGGGTGTGGGCCGGTCACACCGCAGCGCGCCTCGCCCCCTCCCGGAACACGCGGCCGAACACCAGGGGCGCCGTCAGGAGCAGGGCCCCTCCGGCGATGAACGGCACGTGGAGCCCGAACCCTCCCAACAGGCCGCCGGTGAAGACCCCCAGGAGGACGGAGGCCTGGGCGAGGAGCATGCGGGCCATGGACGCGCGCCCCAGGATCGGCATCGGCGTCACCGCCTGGAGGATGGAGGCGGCGCTCACGGAGATCGTCGTCGCCGCCAGGCCGAACACACCGAGGGCGAGGGCTCCCACGACGACGTGGGGGAAGAGCCCCATGGTCAGCAGGACCCCGCCCCCGAGGATGTGGGCGACGATGAGCAGGAGCCCGTGGCCGCACCACCGCCCCAACGGGGCGCACAGGAACGAGGCCGTGAGCGCGCCCACCGCGGACAGCATCGTGTAGACCCCGAACAGTGCTTCCGGGACGTCGAGGGTCCGGGTCACGTAGAGCACCAGGATGGCCGACACCCCGCCGGTGGCGAACCCGGAGAAGGCGGCGGCCACGGCGAACCCCCGTTGGACGCGGTCGTCCGTGACGAACCGGAGCCCGTCCAGCGCCTCGCGGGTCAGCGAGGCGCGATCCGGGACCGGGGCCCGCTCGCCCTCGTCCCTCCCCTCCCCGCCGAGGGAACGGGCCGCGACGGCCGCGGAGAGCAGGAACAGCGCCCCCACCAGGTAGGCCCCCGCGTTGAACAGCAGCGCGGTCCCCGTGGAGAGGGCGAACAGCAGACCCGCGATCGGGCCGCCGAGGAAGTCCGAGGCCACCACACGCGTCCCCTGCAGGCGGCTGTTGGCCCTGATCAGGAGGTTCCGCGCGACCAGCGCGGGGAGCAGCGCCCGGGCCGAGCCGTCGTGGAAGACCTCGCAGACCGCCAGGGCGAGGACGAAGAGGCACAGCCCCCAGACGGGAACCGGGCCGAACCAGGAGACGACCGCGAGCACTCCGAGCAGCACGCAGCGCAGGAGGTTGCCGACGACCATGGCGCGGCGCTTGTCGATCCGGTCGATCAGCGCCCCGGCGTGGAGGCCGAACAGCAGCCAGGGGGTGTAGGCCGCCGCGGTCAGCATCGAGACCGCGAGGGGGTCGGAGGTCAGGGCAGCGGCCATGAGCGGGAAGAGGGTCAGGAGGACGCCGTCGCCGAGATTGGCCGACGTGTGTCCGGCCCAGAAGCGGTGGAAGGCTCCCCCCAGCCCCACCGCCGGCGGATCGCCCCTGGCCTGCGAGGAGTCGATGTCCATGCGCTTACTCGAACCTGGCCTTCCGGGAGCCCTCCAGACTCATCGGCGGGTGGGAGAGGACCGCGTCCCCGTTGGCGTCCACGGCGGGGACGCCGGCGGAGAGGACGTACAGCGCGGTCTCCCGGACCCCGTCGACGCCCAGCAGCTCCTCGACGGCCGAGTCGTTGAAGGCCGCGGTCTGGAAGGGGCCCAGCCCCAGCGCCGTCGCCGTCAGGACGAAGGTCTGGCCGAGGTGCCCGGAGTTCATCAGCATGACCCGGTAGGCGCGAGGGTGCCGGTACTTGAAGCTCAGGCGTGGGACGACCGCGGTCAGGACCACGGAGAAGGGCGCTTCGCCCACCCCCGACTGCGAGTCGCACGCACGGGTCAGGCTGTCCCGGAACTCGCCCTC
The DNA here is from genome assembly GCF_053616335.1 of Nocardiopsis sp. NPDC055824. Taxonomy (NCBI): domain Bacteria; kingdom Bacillati; phylum Actinomycetota; class Actinomycetes; order Streptosporangiales; family Nocardiopsidaceae; genus Nocardiopsis; species Nocardiopsis sp. NPDC055824. The sequence goes on along the minus strand of NZ_JBSHDN010000001.1, from coordinate 149,367 downwards.
CCTGAGCAGTTCCAGGGAGTGCTCCCGGACGTTGTAGTGGTATATCCCCGGGGCGATCCCGGCTACGCCGGTGACGACCGTGTACGCCTCCAGTTCGTGACGGGCGCCGCCGGCGGGGCTGGTGCGCAGCATGAGGGCGCCGAACTGCTGGGCGTCGATGAAGTCCTTCACCCCGAAGGTCATCGCCATGAGGGTCGAGAAGACCTCCCGTCCGACAGGCGCGTCGGCGAAGTCACGATGGGTCCTTCGCCGGTAGAGGACCTCACGGTAGGAGCGGCCGGGATCTTTCTGGTGCCGGGGGAGGAAAATCCTGTCCGCGTCCTTGTACTCCTTGAACAGGGGAGGCGACGGGTCCTTGGTGAGCTCCTCCCGGATCTCGTCGGTGCTCTCCGTGAAAGGGGCGTCCCTGGTGGAGAAGTGGAACGAGAGGCCCTCCCTTCCCCAGGGCGCCCAGGCGTCGAACCCCTCTGTGCCGATTCCGGCCCCGTCCTGCTCCTCGGATTCGAGGAAACCGAGGGTTGAAAGGGAGGACGCCGCACTGTCCAGGACGTCCTCGTCCAACCCCAGTTCCTGTGCGACATCAGAAACGGACCGCAGCTCGGAAAAGCTGTGGAGAACGCTCGCGGTGATCGGATCGGTGCTGATTTTCGCTTTGGTCAGAGGGTTCTTGACGAAGAAACCGGATGCGTCCCAGAAGCATTCGAGGTGTTTTGCCGACCTGTACTTCACAGTGGTGCTCCCTGTAAAAGGAGGAGGTCGGCCCCGCCAGGGGGCCGACCTCCTCGGGCCGCGTGCTAGCTGGGGCTGAACTGGATGATGATGGTCAGCTCTTCGACGGGCTCGATCTTGATCATGGCCTTCTCCTTAGCTGTTGGAACCGGGTTCCAACTGGGGGATTTCCGCGGTCAAGCCACGGAACCTGTACGTCGGGCGACGTACAGAGCCTTGGGGTGTCTTCCGTCGTCCAGGCCGTCCTCCAGAGCTCCTCCGTGGAAACCGCGGACGGAGACGAACTCCAGGCCTGCGGAGGCGATGCTCGCGAGGATCCGCTCGTGCGTCAGATGACGCAGCCGGTGCCGTGTGACGGAACGCTCCCAGAGGTCGCCCGCCACCCGCGCGAAGGAGTCCACCTCGAGGTCGATGGCCTCGCCGGGGGAGAAGTCGGCCGGCGCCAGAGGCGAGAAGGAGATGAATCCGTCGTCGGACCTGCGGATGTTGGGAGCCTGGGAGAGCACGCGGAAGGACAGCTCGGTGTTCACTTCCACGATCAGAAGGCCGGCGGGAACCAGCACCCGCGCAGCCTCGGCGAAGGCTGCGTCCAACTCCTCGTCGTCGGAGAGGTAGTGGAACACCTCGCCCGCGGAGATCGCGGCATCGAATTGCGCATCAGGGATGGGGAGGTCGGTCAACCCTCCTACGAGAAAATCGATCCCCCGCATCTCCTCTTTGTCCTTGGCCGCCGCCACCATCGCGGGAGAGAGGTCGACTCCGGTGACCCTGTATCCGCTCTTCTGGAGTTCCACAGAGCTGTTGCCGGTGCCGCAACCGAGGTCGACCAGTCGTTCTCCTGGGGTGCTGAATTCTTTCAGGAGATCGCTGAAAAGGTTCATCCAACGGTGGTAGTCGGAAGTTCTCGAGGTCGCGTCGTATTGACTGGCAAGCCCTTCGTAGGCTTCCAGGGGAGACGCCGAGGGGGGATGAGTGGAAATCTTCGGCCTCCAAATTCAACCCTGAGGTTATTGGGTAAAAATTATGGTAGGGCCCGTCTTCGGTCAAGGGGGTGGCCACATACGGACAGCGGTGGAACGGCGGTGCATCCAAACTGGTGATATTCGACGAAGAGCCATGTGGCCGAGTTTTTCCAAGGAAACAGGGGGCTGGTGTCGGCAGGAATAAGACGCTATGGGCCTGACTTGACCCCGGGCACTTGTGAAGATCCCGATAGGTCATAACCCATGACAGGATCGTCCCCTGAACCGGCGGCTTCACGCCGTCCCGGTTCTGCCGTGCCCGGCGTCCCCCGCCGCGCGGTCGAGCTCCTCGGCCGACGCCCCCATCGGTTGTGGTTGCGTCGGCGGCTCGGAGGAGCCGGAGGGGCAGCGGACGGGCGGTCGCCCCGGGCCTCATCGGAACCGACACGCCACGCGCGGGCCCTACCCGCGCCCCCACCTGCGGGAACCTACAGTCGGTGGCAGTCCGGCAGGTGGCCGACGGGTGTGCCGAGGGGTCGGGACAGGGGGAACGCGTGTCCTGTGACAGGAGCGACCAGGAGCGGGCCTACGCCCTGCTCGACCTGGGGGACGAGATCGTCCACGCCCGGGCGCTGCAGATCGCGGCCGAACTGGGCATCGCCGACCTCCTGGCTTCGGGGCCCCGCTCGTCCGAGGACCTGGCGTTGCGCACGGACTCCGACCCTGGGGCCCTCCACCGCATGATGCGGCTGCTGGCCTCCCGCGGCCTCTTCCACGAGACCGGGCCCGGTGTCTTCGAGCTGACGGAGACGGGCGGCCCGCTCCGCTCCGACCACCCGGCGTCCGTGCGTTCCGTCCTGGCCCTGGCGGGAACGGTGGCGCCCCTGGTCCTGGGGGGAGTCCGGCACAGCCTGAGCACCGGCGAGGCCACCTTCCCCGTGGTCGCGGGGGAGCACATCTACGACTACATGGCACACCGCCCCGAACACGGTCGCCTGTTCGACGAGGCGATGCGGGAACTGACCCGGGTCGCGGCGCCCGCGGTGCTCGACGCCTACGACTTCGCGGGCGCCTCCCGCATCGTCGACGTCGGCGGCGGATCGGGGGCCCTGCTGAGCGCGGTCCTGCACCGCGAGCCCGGCGCGAGCGGGGTCGTCTTCGACACCCCCGGTGTCGCGGACTCCGCCCGGGAGAGGATCCGGGACGAGGGTTTGGCGGACCGGTGTTCGGTGGTCGGCGGGGACTTCTTCCGCGAGGTGCCGCCGGGCGGCGACCTCTACGTGCTGAAGTGGGTCCTGCACAACTGGTCCGACGAGCGCGCGACCGCCATCCTGCGCAGCTGCCGGAGGGCCATGGGGGAGGACGCGAAACTCCTTCTCATCGAGTCGGTGCTGCCGTCGGACGGCACTCCCCACCCGGGGAAGGCCATGGACCTGTCCATGCTCGTCCTCTCCGGTGGTCGGGAGCGCACCGAGGAGCAGTTCGCCGAACTGCTGGCCGGGGCGGACCTGGAACTCCGACGCGTCGTCCCGACCTCTTCGCCGCACAGTCTCGTCGAGGCCGTGCCCCGCTGAACCGCTCCTGTCGCGCACCGCCTCCCAACGGGGAGGGAAGATACCGGGCTCAGGGTCCCTCACCGAGCCAGACCGGGGTGATGTCCACCGTGTGGAACCGCCAGGCCGTGCCCGCACGCCGGTAGGTGTTGTCGTACCAGCCGCCGACCGACCACCAGTCCGTGGGGTCGTCCGCGCTGCGCAGGTGGACGGCGTGCATGGAGGAGCGGGACGTGGCGCGGTCGCCGTCGACCTCCACCCGGTGGTTGGCGCTCAGGTGGTGGGTCCGGTGGTAGTGCCCCAGGTCGGCCTCCACGTACTCGGCCAGGCCGGCGCGGCCGCGGTGCTCCCTCCCCGGCATGCGGAGGACCCCGTCCTCGGTGAACAGCGCCGCGTATCCGGTGAAGTCCCGGTCGTCGAGGCAGCGGACGAACTCGGCCAGCAGGTCGTAGATGTCGGCGCGGTCGAACAGCGAGCGCAGGCGCGCGGTCTCCTCGTGCACGGTCCCTCCCCGAGTTCGGTGCGGCGGCGCGGTTCACGTGCCCTGGAGCAGGGCGGTGTACAGGGTCAGGCCGGGGCCGAAGGTCATGGCGACCCCGTGCTTCCCGGGAGCCAGGGGGGTGGTGTCCTGGAGCTCGGCCATGACGAGCGGGAGCCCGGCGGAGGAGCAGTTCCCGTACTCCTGGAGGACGTGTCGTGAGGCCCGGGTCGCCGCGGGACCGAGGGAGAGGCTCTCCTCGGCGGCTTCGATGATGCGCCGGCCGCCGGGGTGGACCGCCCACCAGTCGACGTCCCCGGGGGTCAGCCCGTGAGGGGAGAGCAGGTCGGCGACCAGGCCGGGCAGGCAGGTGGCGATCAGGTCGGGGATGGCCGCGGAGAGGCCCATCCTGAACCCCTGGTCCCCCACCTCCCAGGTCATGTGCTCCTCGTGCCCGTGGTCGGTGTGGGAGGCCAGGTCCAGCACGAGCGGCGCGGGGTGGTCCGGGGGCCGGCCCGCGTCCCCTTCGACGACCAGGGCCACGGCCGCGTCGCCGAACAGGGAGTTGATGACGAACTGCTCCACGTCCCACGGCGGGGGCTGGAGGTGCAGCGAGGACAGTTCGAGGCTGAGGAGCACCGCGGGTTCCGGGTGGCAGCTCGCGAAGTCGACGCACGCGGCCAGGCCGGGAAGCGCGGCGAAGCATCCCATGTGGCCGACCACGAGCCGCCGGGTGGAGGGGCGCATCCCCAGGTCGCGGAGAAGCCGGGAGTCGACCCCGGGGGTGCCGTAGCCGGTCGAGGAGACGAGGCACAGCAGGCCGACCTCTTCCGCTGGGACCCCGGCCCGGTCGAGCGCTCCCCCGACCGCTGCCGTCGCCAGGGGCAGGCCCTCGTCCTGGAACCGGCGCATCCGGGTGGACGTGGACCAGTGTGAGCCGTCCTCGACACGGGGGTCGATCACCAGATGGCGTTTGCGGATCCCCGAACCCGCCAGGATCCTGCGCAGAAGCCGCTCCCCGGGGTGGTCGGCGGGCAGCAGACCGGGCAGCTCCGCCTGGTCCAGGGCAGCGGGCGGCAGGGCCGTACCGATACTGCTGATCTGCACCGCTTCCATGTCGAAGCCTCCTCGCCGCACCGGTGGACGCCGTACCGCCGTGTCCACCGGGTACCCGCTGCTCGCCCCGGTCGGGGAATGTGCCCCAATTCCTCCCTTTTGTGTACTTCCCTACCCAGAATCACGGTGTGCCCCCTGGTCAGGGCCGGGACACGCTTCCTCCCCGACGGCCTCCGCTGTGTCGCCGGCCGTGCCCGCCGGGGTTCCGATCCGTGTGGACCAGGGCATGGGCGGACGAGCGTTCCCGAGCCCCCACCGGGCGCGCGGTGTCGGTGGGATGTGGTTGTCTCACCCCATGGGTGTTGAGATCGAGCGGTTTCTGCGGTTGGTACGAGCTCTTCCGGGGTGCGAGCACACGGAGTCGGACCGGTACACGACGTTCCGCGTGCGCGGCAAGCCGTTCGGCTACCTGTGGCCGGACACCGCCACCGTGGGGCTGAAGCAGACCCTGCTGGAGCAGACCGCGCTCGTGGCCGAGCGGCCCGAGGTGTTCGAGGTGCAGTTCACGGCGGGCGGGTTCGGCTGGGTGGTCGTCCACCTCGACGGAATCGACCTGGACGAGCTCAGCGAGCTCACCCTGGAGGCCTGGTACCTGACCGCGCCCGACGAGCTGCTCACCGTTCCGCCGACCCCGGCGGCTCTGGTCGAGGCCTGACCCGGATCTCGGTAGCCGAGCCTCGGCCTGCTCATCAGAGTTTTGTGCTCTCGGCCCCGGCCCGCCGGACCGGGGCCGAGCGAAGGTCAGCAGAGGTAGGGGAGCAGCTCACGGAGGACGTGGGCGGCGTTGCGTGCGGCCAGGTCGTGGCTGTCGTCGTTCTTCTTCTGGTCGGCGTTGTCGGAGATCCCCCGGACCACGAGCCAACTCGGATTGGTACTGCCGCCCACGGAGTTCTCCTGCCAGTACTGGCTGAGCCCTCCGGACTCCATGTCCACGGCCAGGACCTTGTCGTTGTAGTGCTTCAGGTATCCGCGGACCTCGCTGTCGCGGGCCGCGATCACGGCTTCCCCGGAGCCGATCAACCCGGGGAGGGCCGCGTAGGGCTCGGTCTCGTAGCCGGGCGCCTGACCCCGCAGGGGAGCCGGAGAGCCCCGGTCGCTGAAGTAGGCGTTGACCGCGTGGACGATCTCGGCCGGCGCCTCCCTGTCCTCCCCGCGGTGCTGCACCGACTCGCCTTCGGTGATCTTGCGCTGGTCGTAGTAGACGACACGTGTGGAGACGATGACGTTGCCCATACGGGCGTCCACGGGGTCGAGTCCTCCTCCGATCCCCAGCAGGACCCACCGCTTGGGAGCGAATCGGCTGCCCAGGTGTCCCAGGGTCGACATCACCGAGCGCTGCCCGGGGCTGTGCGTCTGCATGGCGGCGATGCGCAGGGTCTGGTCGCCTTCCCGCACCGTTCCGGTCCGGAAGTAGAGGCCCGTGCTGTCGCGTTCCGAGCGGAGTGCGAAGGCGTCGACCACGGCCCGTGTCTCCACCGGCAGGATCGTCACCACACCCAGGTCCCAGCGGTCCGTCGCGGTGGAGTCGGACGCCTCGGCGGGTGTGAGGAGCGCGGTGGGCGGGAGCGTGTTGGTGACGCTGGCGCCATGGCCCATGGCGCTGTTGCTGATCCGGGCGTTGTCACCGAGGTTGAAGTCTCCGCTGTTCACTGCTGTGCCTCGCTGTTCTGTGGTGCGTGGGGATGCGGTCCCCCGCCGTGGTTGTTCGCGTGAGCTCCGTGGCCCATGGCGCTGTTGCTGATCCGGGCGTTGGGGCCGATGTTGAAGAAACTGTTCTGGATGATGTGATCAGCGCGTTTCCTGAACTCCGAGGTGTCGACACCCCTCTCCTCGAGGAAGTCCTGGGTGGTGTCGAGCAGGCGCTGTTCGACGATCTTCATGTGGCTGAGGATGCGCGTCTTGTCGAACTGGTCCGTGCTCCACGCCTGGGTGTGCTCCTCGCGGACGCTGATCTTGGTGGCGATGCCCAGGTTCCTGATCGGGGTCCGTGTCATGTCGTGCGGCAGGAGAGCCCTGACCAGGTAGTAGGGGTAGCGGGCGAGGCGCATGCACTCGGCCGCCTCCCTGGGGAGGCCGAGCAGGCCCCGGAACGCCGAGGCGAGGACGGCGCGTTTGCCGTTCTGGCCGTACTCCTCGGCCCGCTGGAACTCCTCCGGGGTCCGGGTGAGGGCGCAAGCGGCGAAGAACAGGCTCAGGGTGTTCCCCTGGGACCTGACGTGCAGGAGTGCGGTGGCCACGAGTTCCGAACCGTAGTCGGGCACACTCACCTCGAGGAAGTGCAGGCCACTGGCCTTGTCGCCGTCGATGATCCGGCGCATCTCCGCGGTGGGGATCCCCTCCGGCGACAGGTAGCTCCTGTCCTGGGACACCTCGGTCTCGGCCATGTACACCCGGTCGCGCACCTCGAGGGGCAGCCGGGTCCGGGCCCTGTCCCTGTTCAGGTCCCCGACCGCCGTCAGCAGCCGTTCCACGAGCTCGTGTGTGTGGAAGGGCGGGTTCTTGTACTCGCGTTCCCGCCGGGGTTCGTCGTTCTCACGGGGGCGACGGAGCCGGATGACCATGGGGTCCCACTCGTGGATGAGCTCGCCCGCTCCGACGAAGGGGGACTCCTTGTCGAACAGCCTGAAAGAGGACGGCTCGTACTTGTCGGCGTCGCTGTGCTTGGGCCGTCGGTAGACGACGCAGGCGTGGCTCTGCTGTGCGCTCACTTCCCGTTCGCGCTTGGAGAACCTGCTGGGCGTCAGCGTCACCGCCCGTTGAATGCTGTTGATCCGCGCCTGGCGAACTGCTCCGGCCAGTATGAACACCGCTGCTGTCGATCCGAGCAGAAGGACCGCCGTTCGCCCCTGTTCGGGCTGAGCCAGGCCGACGACGAGGAGCGCTACGGCAATTCCCGCCATCCATTTCCCCACGGCGCTCAGACTCCTCGCCTCGGGACGCCAGGCCCAGGCGCTTACGGGGAACGGCCTCCACCGCTGTTCGCGCTGCGACTGGGGAGTGGTTCGCCGTTCCTGGCGGGCGATGTCGCGGAGGAGGGTGACGGCCAGGTGGAGCAGCGCGAGCAGGGCTCCGGTTCCACCCATCAGCAGACTCGCCCACGGGCTGCCGAGGAACACCGGAGCGACGGTGGCGGTGACGGCCGTCAGACGGGTGGCAGCACTCAGATGGGACGCCCACCACGCGTGGCGCATCACGGGGACGAGGTCGAACCCGTAGGAGGGCGCAACCCGGCGGTGTGGGGAGGTGCATACCTGTTTCAGAACCAGGTTGCGGAGCTTCTCGTTGATGTAGACGCCCGCACACAGGTGGCGAGTGGCACCGGTCGGGTTCTCCCGTACGGATTCCCGGCCAGGGGATGTCTGGATGGCGCTCATGTGTCTCCCACGAGGCTCGTTCTGGTCGTGGTGACCTTAATGGGTGAAGCCCTTTAGGGTCAAATTGACTTTAAGGAATTCCGGCGAATTGCGACATAAAGGCGTCGAACATCCGGCGCCTCGGCATGCCGACATCATCGCGACAGGGTGTGACAGTCCGGTGTCTCAACGTGCTGACCTGTGCGGACCCCGTGCCGGAGAGGCCGGCCTCGGCACGCCGTGCCCTCGTCGAAGGGGATAGGCCGGTTCGGGGCGGGCGGTTCCGGCTCGGCCGAGGGGCTGCGCCGCCACCGTCTTCGGGACCCGATCCTGGACGGTTGCCGCTGTGGCTGGTCACGGCGCTGGGAGTGCTGCCTCGGCCTCGGGAGTTCGGCGCCGTCCGCCTCGGGGCGCAGTCCTGGGAAGGGAAAGGCCGAGGTGGCCGGAGGCCCTCCGACGCGAGCCCGTGTAATCCACCTGGTCGTCCGGAGCGTCGCAGAGGTGTGCGTCCGTCCGGTGGGTCTGCCTTCCGGTTCGGACGCGGTGCCGTGTCCGCCGCTTCAGGAGGGCACGGCGCCTCCTCAATTCATCCCCCCGGAGGTGCGCGTGCTCTCCCAGAGGCGCTTACGGCAAGACCAGAACCCTCCACCGCCCCGGATAAGGCCCGCCGTTCCCGTCGTTGAGAGCGGTGGGCACGACACGGCGGCGCTGGTTCTCGGCTGACGAGGTGCCGCCGCGCGTGTGCGGCGGTCCCTGGTTCTCTCTTGTCGTTTCCCTTGTCCGGGATTTCACGAAGGGTGTGTCATGCAGTTCGAAGAAAAGGTGTCGGCGCTCGCCTCCAAGGTGCAGAAGCAGCGTGACATGACCCAGACGGAGGAGGCGGCGAAGAACGCCTTCGTCATGCCCTTCATCGCGACCATTCTCGGCTACGACGTCTTCGACCCGCGTGAGGTGGTCCCGGAATTCACCGCGGACGTCGGCATGAAGAAGGGCGAGAAGGTCGACTACGCCATCGTGCGCGACAACGAGGTGCAGATCCTCATCGAGTGCAAGAAGGCGAACGGCGAGCTGAAGGTGGAGCACGCCTCCCAGCTCTACCGCTACTTCTCCGTCACCAACGCCCGGATCGCGGTCCTCACCAACGGTGTGGAATACCAGTTCTACACCGACCTCGAAGCGCCCAACCGCATGGATTCCAAGCCGTTCATGGTGCTCGACTTCAGTGATGTCGACGAGAGCCTGCTCCCCGAACTGCGCAAGCTGACGAAGGAGACCTTCGACCTGAACTCCGTGATCGACGCCGCGGAGAAGCTCAAGTACCTCGGTGCGATCAAGCGCACCCTGGCCGAGGAGTTCCAGGACCCGGAGGACGAATGGGTGAAGTTCTTCGCCAGCCGCGTCTACGACAAGTCCTTCACCAAGCGGGCTCGTGAGCAGTTCACACCTCTCGTCCGGGAGGCCGCTGCCGCCTTCCTCGACGACCAGGTCAACATGCGGTTGAAGAAGGCGTTGGAGTCCACCCGCCCGCAGACGGAGGCGGAGGAGGAAGCGGTCGGCAGCCGGGAGGCCGCCGACGAGGACTTGGAGCGCGGCACCGGTATCGAGACCACTCTGGAGGAGCTGGAGGGTTACCAGGTCGTCAAGGCGATCGCGTGCAGCGAGGTCAAGCCGCAGCGGATCGCCCACCGCGATTCCAAGAGCTACTTCGCCATCCTCCTGGACGACAACAACCGCAGGCCGATCGCCCGCCTGCACTTCAACGCCCGGTCGAAGAAGTACCTCGGTGTCTTCGACGCGGACAAGAACGAGACGCGCCACCTGCTCGGGTCGATCGACGACATCTACCTCCACGCGGACAAGATCCGCGAGGTGGTGCGGAGCTACCTGTCCTGACGCCGTGCCGACGGCTTCCGTGTCGGCTCTGCGCCGCTGTACCCGCCGGACCGCCAGGGGCGTCCGGCGGTCTTTTTCTGTGCGGACCGTCGGCGCCCCGCTCACGTGGGGCCCGGGCCGTGGCCGGACCCGCCCTCGTCCGTTGCTGGCGCGAGGCACCCCGGTCACGACTCCGCTGCTCCCCGGTGAGGAGACGTCGCCACCCGTCCGTCCCGGCCGAGCCCGTGCGCCCCGGTTCCCTCGAACCGCCCGGCCGAGGAAGACCGAGAGGTTTCGAAATATTTCGAAAAAACGGACCTGAGTCCCGGCTCTGTGTGTCGACAAGTCGTGGGATGATCCGGATTTCGCTTTCTGCAACCTCCTGAACTGGACTTTTGGCCATCCGTGGCGCGCATCAGTTTACGAAACATTTCGGAAACCATTGACAACCCCGAGGAGGCGGACGAATACTGCCGGTCACGGCAATCCGCCGTTCCCCCAGCGCCGTACGGCACCGACGTGCGGTGACCGCCCCCGGTCGCCGTCATCCCCACCGGGTCGTGCCGCGCCGCCCGGCTCCGCGCCGGCCTCACGAAGAGGAGAGCGACCATGACCGACAACCCCCTCCGCCCGTTCGACCGCAGGAGATTCATCGGCATAGGCGGCGCCGGCGCCCTGGCGGTGGCGGCGCCCGGGCTGATGGCCGGACCCGCCCTGGCCCGGACGACCATCACCGAGAACCAGACCGGCACCCACAACGGGTTCTACTACTCCTTCTGGACCGACGGCGGCGGGTCGGTCTCCATGACGCTGGGCTCCGGCGGCAGCTACAGCACCTCGTGGAGGAACACGGGCAACTTCGTCTGCGGCAAGGGCTGGGGCAACGGCAGCCGCAGGAACGTGAACTACTCGGGCAGCTTCAACCCGTCCGGCAACGGCTACCTGTGCCTGTACGGGTGGACGTCGAACCCGCTGGTGGAGTACTACGTCGTCGACAACTACGGGACGTACCGGCCCACGGGGGAGTACCGGGGCACGGTCAACACCGACGGCGGCACGTACGACCTCTACCGCACGATGCGCTACAACGCCCCCTCGGTGGAGGGCATCCGGACGTTCCCGCAGTACTGGAGCGTGCGGCAGTCCAGGAGGACGGGCGGGACCATCACCAGCGGCAACCACTTCGACGCGTGGAACCGCGCGGGCATGGGGCTGGGAGCCTTCAACTACTACATGGTCCTCGCGACGGAGGGGTACCAGAGCAGCGGGAACTCCAACCTCGCGGTCAGCGGCTGAGGGACCGCACGGCAGGCGCTCCCGGGGGACGGCCCGCCCCGGATCCCGCTGAACGCCGAGCCTCTGCACCCCTGCACCCGCGCCACCGCCCCTCGCGACGGTGGCGCGGCGGACCGCGGCCGCCGCGCCACCCCGCGGACACCCGCCTCCGGGCGGCGGGGAGGGGCTCAGCCCGCCGCGCCGCCCAGGAGGTTCTTCTGGATCTTGCCCATCGCGTTGCGGGGGAGCGTGTCCACCACCCGCACCTCGCGCGGGCGCTTGTGCACCGACAGCTGGGCGGCGACGTGGTCGATGACGGCCCCGGGGTCGACGCCGTCCCCCACCAGGTAGGCGACGATCCGCTGGCCGAGGTCGTCGTCCGCCTCGCCCACCACGGCCGCCTCGCGCACCGAGGGGTGGCCGAGCAGCGCGGACTCGACCTCTCCGGCGCCCACCCGGTAGCCGCCGGTCTTGATCATGTCGACCGACATGCGCCCCACCACCCGGTGCCAGCCGTCCCGGTCGGTCACCGCGGCGTCGCCGGTGCGGAACCAGCCGTCGTCGGTCCACGCGGCCGCGGTGGCCTCCGGCAGGCCGAGGTAGCGGTCGAACAGGGTGGCGCCCCGGACCTGGAGCTCGCCGACGGCCTCCCCGTCCGGGGCGACCTCCTCGCCGTGCTCGCCGCGCAGCCGCGACTCCACGCCGGGCAGCGCCGTCCCCACCCAGCCGGTGCGGCGGGGCGCGTCGGCGCGCGCGGCCAGGGTGATCAGGGTCTCGGTCATCCCGTAACGCTCCACGGGGCTGTGTCCGCAGGCGGCCCGCAGGCCCTCGGCCACCGGGTCGGGGAGCGCCGCGCTCCCGGACACGAGCAGCCGCGCACCGGCCATGGCGCGGGCGGAGTCCGGGTCGCGGACGATCCGCGACCACACGGTCGGCACCCCGAAGAACAGGGTTCCGCGCCCCTTGCCCCTCGCGCCGCTCCTCGCGGGCGCCGCCGGGCCCGCGTGGTCCCCGCGCGCCGCTGCGGCGTAGGCCGCGGGGGTGGGGCGGACGGTGTGCAGCAGGGAGCTGCCCACGCGCAGGGCCCCCAGCACGCCCAGGACCAGGCCGTGCACGTGGAACAGCGGGAGCCCGTGGACCAGGACGTCCTCGGAGGTCCAGTCCCAGGCGTCGGCGAGCGCGTCCACGTCGGCGGCGACGGCCCGCCGCGACAGGACGGCGCCCTTGGGACGGCCGGTGGTCCCGGAGGTGTACATGATCAGGGCTGCGGCCCCGGGCGGGGGCTCGGGGGCCGTGAACGGGGCGCGCTCGGCCGGGTCGACCGGCACCACCGGGAGGTCGATCCCCTCCTGCGGGGCGCCCAGCCACAGGGCGGCCCCGGAGTCGCGCACGATGTGGCGGCGTTCGGCGGTGCCCGCGTCCGCGGGCACGGGGACCACGGGGACCCCGGCGAGCAGGCCGCCGACGACCGCGACGACCGTGGACAGGGAGGCCTCCCCGTGGACGGCGACGGCCCCGGCCCCGGAGATCCGGCGGGCCACGGCGCCCGCCGCGGCCCACAGCTCCTCGCGGTCGAGTCCCGCCTCGCCGACCCGCACCGCGGACCCCTCGCCTGCACTGGGGTTCAGCAGCATGCCCCGCTCCCGTCCGTCGCTTCCGATCCGGTCGCGAGCCAGTACACCACAGGCCGTCGGCCGCCACCGCCCCGGAGGGGACCACGTGGACTCCCCGTGAGGAGGCGGTGCGCACGCGGCCCCGGCCGCCGACCGCGGTGTGCTCCCCAAAAGCGTGGCCGCCCTCACCGCGCCGGAGGCGAGCACGTGTCGGGCGAGGCAGAGGGGCACTTCTAGCATGGAACCCATGAACGAACTCTCACCCGAGCAGACCGGGCGGATCATCGCCCTGGCCATGGACCTCGCCCGGGAGGGCGGGACGCAGGAGCTCATGGAGTTCCTCGACCACGGCCTGCCCGTGGACACCCAGGACGAGCAGGGCAACAGCCTGGTGATGCTCGCCGCCTACCACGGCCACGAGGGGACGGTCAGGTCCCTCGTCAACCGCGGCGCCGACGTGGACCTGCGCAACGGCAAGGACCAGACGCCGGTGGCCGGGGCGCTGTTCAAGGGCGAGGAGGGTGTGGTCGCGGCGCTCGTCGAGGCCGGGGCCGACCTCGACGCGGGCACGCCGAGCGCCCGTGCCGCCGCCGAGATGTTCGGCCGCACCGACCTGCTGCCCTGATCCGGGACGGCCGCTGCCCCTGACCTGCGCCTGCGAGGGCCCCGCTCCGGGCCCCGGTCCGCGGACTCCCGCCCCGGGAGCCCCCGGACCGGGGCCCTTCCAATGGGCGCGGCCGGGGCAGCGGCGGAGACGCGGCCCACTCCTCGGCGGGCACACGCGGTGCCGGTGCCGGCGAAGGCTTTTTCCTCCGTCCCCGTGTGCCACGAGGGGGCCGTGCCCGCCGGGGACCTAACGTGGCCCTGCGGGGGCCGCCCGGGGGCCGCCCGGGGGCCGGATCCCGCCGGCGCCTGCGGGAACAGCGGTGCCGGTGTCGGCGTACGGGCGGGCCGAGGACATCCGTGGTCCGGAGGGGCCGGACACCCAGCAGGGGAAAGGTGCGACGACATGGCGGGACCGATTCTCATCACCGGCGCGGGCAGCGGCTTCGGCAAGGAGGTCGCGCTGCGGCTCGCCGAGGCCGGACACGAGGTGATCGCGGGCGTGGAGATCATCGCCCAGGTCGGCGTCCTGCGCGCCGAGGCCCGGGAGCGGGGCGTCGGACTGCGGGTCGAGAAGCTCGACGTGACCGACCCCGGCGACCGGGAGAGGGCCTGGACCTGGAACGTGGAGGTCCTCCTCAACAACGCCGGTGTCTCCGAAGGCGGCGCCACGGCCGACATCCCCGAGGAGCGGCTGCGCCGCCAGTTCGAGGTGAACGTCTTCGGTCCCGTCCTGCTCACCCAGGGCATCGCCCGGCAGATGGCGGCCCGCCGCGGCGGGCGCATCGTGTTCATGTCCTCGGTCGCCGGCCTCACCGTCGACCCGTTCACCGGCGCCTACGCGGGCTCCAAGCACGCGGTGGAGGCGTTCGCCGACGCCCTGGACCAGGAACTCGCGGAGTTCGGTGTCACGGTGGCGACGATCAACCCGGGCCCCTTCCTCACCGGGTTCAACGACACCATGTTCGAGACGTGGAAGGAGTGGCGCGACGACCCGGCCGACCGCCTCTACGACTACGCCGAACTCGCCTTCCCGCACGAGCAGTACGACCCCGAGCCGGTCTACCGGCGGACCGTCGAGGTGCTGCTGGGCGAGGACCGCCGCTACCGGCACCTGCTCCCCGCCGAGATGGAGCCGCAGGTCCGCGCACAGGTCGACGCCCAGTGGGGCCGGCGGCTCAACGACGGACGCCGCCCCGACCTGGTGCGGAAGGCGTACGACATCGCCCCCGGTACACCGGTCGAAGCCTGACCCTCCCACTGCGGCGCGCACGGGGACGGCGCCGGGCGTGCTCCCCTCCCTCCCCGGGCGCCGGCATCCTCGCCGTGCCCGGCCTCCGTCCCCGGCCCGTCCCGGAAACGGGCCGAGCCGACGCGGTCGGGACCGCGTCGGCTCGGTGTCCTGGCACCCGGGTGCTCAGGCGTTCAGGCGTGTGATCAGGCCGGAACGTTGTTCGGGTTGGCCTCGGCCGGCGAGACCTTGCCCGCCTGCAGGGCCTCGATGGCCTTGCGCACGCCCTCGCCGTAGGCGGCGTCGGCCTTGGTGCAGTTGCCGATGTGGCGCTCGATGGTGGCCTGGGAGGCGCCGTCGATCGCACGGGCGGTGTTCTCGAACAGGACCTGCTGCTGCTCCGGCGTCATCTGGCGGAACAGGTTGCCGGGCTGCTCGAAGTAGTTGTCGTCGTCCTCGCGGTAGTCGAACCGGTCGGCGGTCGCGCCCACGGCCAGCGCCGGCTCGGCGTACTGGGGCTGCTCCTGCCAGCGGCCGTAGGAGTTGGGCTCGATGCCGGGGACGCCGCCCTGGTTGCCGTCCACGCGCATGGCGCCGTCGCGGTGGTAGGTGTTGACCAGCTTGGCGCCGCGCGGGTAGTTCACCGGGATCTGGTGGTGGTTGACGCCCAGGCGGTAACGGGCGGCGTCACCGTAGGAGAACAGGCGGCCCTGGAGCATGCGGTCGGGCGAGATGCCGATGCCCGGGACGATGTTGGCCGGGGTGAAGGCGGCCTGCTCGACGTCCGCGTGGTAGTTCTCGGGGTTGCGGTTGAGCTCGAACTCGCCGACCTCGATCAGCGGGTAGTCCTTCTTGGACCAGACCTTGGTGAGGTCGAAGGGGTGGAAGCGGTAGTCCGCGGCCTCGGCCTCGGGCATGATCTGGACGTAGAACGTCCACTTCGGGTTGTCGCCCCGCTCGATGGCCTCGAACAGGTCGCGCTGCGAGGACTCGCGGTCCTCGGCGACGACCTTGGCGGCCTCCTCGTCGGTGAGGTTCTTGATCCCCTGCTGGGTGCGGAAGTGGAACTTGGCCCAGAAGCGCTCGCCGGCCTCGTTGACGAACGAGAAGGTGTGCGAGCCGAAGCCGTGCATGTGGCGGTAGCCGTCGGGGATGCCGCGGTCCGACATGACGATGGTGACCTGGTGCAGGGCCTCGGGGAGGTTGGTCCAGAAGTCCCAGTTGTTCTCGGCCGAGCGCATGTTGGTGCGCGGGTCGCGCTTGACGGCGCGGTTCAGGTCGGGGAACTTCAGCGGGTCGCGGAAGAAGAAGACCGGGGTGTTGTTGCCGACGATGTCCCAGTTGCCCTCTTCGGTGTAGAAGCGCAGGGCGAAGCCGCGGATGTCGCGCTCGGCGTCGGCCGCGCCGCGCTCACCGGCGACGGTGGAGAAGCGGGCGAACATCTCGGTCTGCTTGCCGATCTCGGAGAAGATCGCGGCCTTGCTGTACCGGGTGATGTCGTGGGTGACCGTGAAGGTGCCGAAGGCTCCGGAACCCTTGGCGTGCATCCGGCGCTCGGGGATGACCTCGCGGTCGAAGTGGGCGAGCTTCTCCAGGAACCACAGGTCCTGGAGCAGCATCGGGCCGCGCGGGCCCGCGGTCAGGCTGTTCTGGTTGTCCGCGACGGGGGCGCCGTTGGCTGTCGTCAGCGGCTTGGTGTTGTCGTGCGACATTCGTTCCTCGTCCTAAGGTGGGATCTCTTGGTGCTGCGGTGGAGCACCGGTCGTGTGTCAGGCCTCTTGGCAGGCGGGGCATACGCCCCAGTAGGTGACCTCGACCTCGTCTATGGCGAAGCCGTGGTCCTGTGAACCCGTCATGCAGGGGGCGGCTCCGGTGGCGCAGTCCACGTCCGCGATCACGCCGCAGCTGCGGCAGACCACGTGGTGGTGGTTGTCCCCCACCCTCCGCTCGTAGCGCGCCGCCGACCCCTCCGGTTCGATCCTCCTGACGAGCCCGGCGTCTGTCAGAGCCCTGAGCACGTCGTACACCGCTTGTGTGGACACCGCACCGAGCTGGCCGCGGACCGCCTGGAGGACGGTGCTGGCATCGGCGTGCGGATGAGCCCCGACAGCCTCCAGGACCGCCACCCGTGGCCGGGTCACGCGTAGCGAGGCCTCCCGGAGGAGAGCCTCCGTCTCCGTCTGGTGCATGGGCCCATTCAAGCACTTTTCTGGAATGATTCCAACAAAGGCCATCCTAACTGCCCGTGAACACCGCCACCGCGATCAGCACGAGGAGGAGCTGCACGATCAGGGCGGCCACGAGCCCCGGGCGGACCTCCCACCCGCCCGCCGCGGCTCCGCGCACCACGAGCCTGCGCCCGAACCCCGGGTAGCGGTGCTCGACGATCCGGGTGGCCAGGTCGCTGATCCGGTCCGGGTCCCGGGTCCGGCCCAACTCGTCGAGGAGCCGCAGCAGCTCCTCCGGGGCGCGGTCCGCAGGCACCGCCGCGGGTTCCGGCCGGCCGGGGCGCCCGAGGGAGGGGACGACGGTCCCGGGCGCCGGGTCGGCGTCCGGCCGGAGGGCCGGTCCCCGGTCCGCCGGGGGAACACGCGGCCCGCCGGTCGCGGGGGAACCGGGGACCGTGCCCGGAGCCCCTTCCGTCCGCGACGAGGGGCGCCGGAGCGGAGGGGCCCGGTGCCCGGCCCGGCCGGTGCGCTCCGCCGGTTCGGCGGGGCCCGCGGAGGCGTTCGGGGCCGTGGGCTCCGCCGGCCGCAGGGCGTCCTCCATGGCGCTGGGCGAGAACCGGGGCGGGCCGCCCCAGGGGGCGCTCCCCCACCGGGAGGGGCGCGCCGACGACCGCCGCATGCGCCCGGCCAGGAGTTCCAGAACCCGGGGGTGCTCGGACGCGCGGTCCTCCTGCAGCCCTTCGGTGGCCTCGGGCAGGGTGCCCGCCTCCAGGTGCCCGACGAGCCAGCGGGCGAGGTCGTGGTGGAAGGACCCGTCGCCGCCGGAGAGGACGTCGAGCGCGGTGCCGGACCCCGCGCCGGCCGCGGGCCCCGGCGGCCGGAACGCGATCTTCGGCCGTGTCGGGACGGTGCCGCGTTCCGGCCAGGGCTCGTAGGTGGAGAACGACCAGTCGGACCGCCCGCCCCGGGGCTTGCGCTCGGTGCCGACCACGTCCCGCAGGACCACGTAGGCGCCCCACAGCAGGAGCAGCCTCGTCCTCTCGTCCGGGGCGGGGGCGCCCGCCGGGACGACGACGTCCACGGGGGAGCCGGGGGCCTGCAGCAGCCTCGCCACCAGGGGCGCCAGGCCCGCCTGGGCCGCGGCCTCGCGATTCAGCCGCCCGGGCAGGTCGGAGAAGCTCCCGGGGACGAGGGCCGGAGCCGTGCAGGCCCACCCCCGCTCGGAGTCCCAGGGCTCGGACAGCCACGCGCTCAGCTCGGGCACGGCCTCCAGCGCGACCAGGAGCGCGCGGGGCGCGTTCAGGTCGTCGCCGACCACCGCCTGGGCGCGGCTGCCCCGGCGGTCGGACGGGGCGGGTTCGGGCAGGCGGCGCAGGAGGACGCCCTGCCCGTCCTGGAACCTGCGGTACCAGTAGCTCGGCGCCGTGTGCTCGGGAGGCAGCTCCGGGGCCACCACCCCGTCCAGCCGGTCCCGCCACGTGACGAGCCGCATGTAGCCCTCGGCGCTGTCGGACAGCGAGGTTCCCACGGGTCCGATGCCCGTCCCCAGCAGGCCCTGCCTGCGGTAGCCGAACGAGATCCGCTCCAAGGGCTCCCTGCCGGTCCCCCCGGCGCCCTGCTCCGCGGTCACAGCCCCACCCCCCGCGCCCCCGGGGCCGTCGCGACCCCGGTCATCGCCATCAGCGTGAGGAAGGGCTGGAGGGTGCGCTGCGGCCGGACCGGGCGCGAGTAGCTGGGACTGTCCGGAAGCCGGGCTCCCCCCGTCGCGGAGACCGCGTGGATCGCGCTCCTGCCGAACTCGGTCCACGGCCTCAGGTAGCTCCCGCCCTTGTCGTACCGGTCGATGAACGCGTAGAGGTCCTCCGTCTCGGCCGCGATGCGGGAGGCGTCGTCCAGGCACACCCCGTCGCGCAGCCACCGGTCCACCGGGTGCTCGTAGCGGTACACGTCCGCCTTGCCCACCACCACGACGGCCGCCTTGTCCTGCTTGTCCTCGACCACGTCCAGGACCGCGGAGAAGGTGGTGTCGGCGCGGTCGTCCTCCAGGTCGTCGGGGGAGACGACGAACACGAACCCGTCCACCTTGTCGAAGAACGCCTGCCGGGAGACCTTGCCGACGGTGTCCATGACCTCTCCCGCGACGTCGAAGAAGGCCACGGCGCGCTGGTCGGAGCCGTCGGAGACCATCAGTCCGACCTCGAACTCCCACACGTCGTCGTTGGTGCGCGCCAGGACCCGGCCCTGGCCCAGGAGGGGGCGGACCCGGGTGTTGGTGAACCGCTCGTACGCGTTGACGTCCAGGGGGGAGGCCGACAGGCCGAACCGGTTCAGGCCCTGTTCCTGGATCGCGCCGACCATCGACGCGAGCAGGTGGGTCTTGCCGGACCGCGGCGCCCCGACGAGGGCGACCACCACCGGGTCGCGCCGCTGGTTGACGTACTGGTAGGGGAGGTGGTGCTCGGGGTACTCGTTGCCCCTGTTGGGGCACAGCACCTGGGCCCGGGTGCGCATGATCCGGAGCCGCATGTGCTCGGTGGCCCCGTCCGGGACGTACAGCGGGCGGTACTCGCCGTCCCGCCACTCCCTCAGCTCCCCGCTGTCCGGTCCGACCCGGCTCAGGCACACGGGGCAGAGGACCCGGGGGGCGTCCGCGGAGTCGTCGGTCATGGGTGGTCAGCCTCTCGGTCAGCCGAAACGGAGGAACAGGGCGACGGACACGGCCACCATCAGCACGAGCAGGAGCGCGAGGCCGACGTAGCCGGACCGGCCCGTCCCGCGGGCGGTCTCCACGTCGGGGACGGGGCTCTGGAGCGGGGGCCCGCCTGGAGTGGGCGCGGCGGGGGCACGGGGCGCGGGCCCCTCGGGCGCGGACCCGTCCCCGTCCGGCGGGACCCACCCGGCCGCGAGCCTCTTGCGCTCCCTGTTCTCCCGGAACCTCGTGCGGCCCTGCCGGAGGTGGTCGCCGACCCCGGTCCGGTGGGGCGGCACCGCGCCCGACACCCGGGCCAGGAGCTCCCCGGCCCCGGGACGCTCCTCCGCCTCCCTGGCGAAGACCCCCTCCAGCTGCACGGCCAGCCCGGGGTGCCCGTCCAGCGGAAGGATGCCTCCGCCGGACACGTCGTGGCCGCTCAGGGCCTGGAACAGGACCAGGCCGGCCGACCACACGTCGTCACGGGGGTCGCACCGCCCCACCGCCGCGCGCTGCTCGTGGGAGGCCCACGGGCCGACGCCCACCGACTCGCGCGCCACACCGGCCACGGTCGCGCTGGTGAAGCCGCACACCTGCACGCCCCCGCCCCCGCCGTCCCAGCGGACGGTCCCGGGCCGGATGTCCCTGTGCACCACTTCGCAGGCCTGCAGCCAGAACAGGGCCCGGAACAGGCCCTCACGGAAGGCCGCCCGCTCCTCCTCGAACAGCAGCCGCCTGCCCAGGACCGCGTCGAGGGGTTCGCCCCGGTAGGGCTCCAGCAGGGCGAAGGGCTCCGCGGGGTCGTCGCGGTAGCCGACCAGGCGGCTCAGCTCCGCCGGCGGGGGACCGTGCGAGGCCCTGGCCAGCCTGACCCCCGCGAGGATCTCGTTGTCCAGGGCGGCGAAGGCCCGGGCCCGGTCCTGGACGCGCTCGCCGTCGAGGGGGCGCACGGACAGCCTGAGCAGGTCGCGCCCGGACACCTCGTCGTGCACCGCCACCAGGTCCAGCAGCGGGTGCGTCGGCGCGTCGACGGTCCGGTCCGGGGCCGGGACCAGGCGGCACCGCGCGCCCTCCCGGCGGGGCGTCAGGTAGGCGGCCTCCACGGCACTGTGCTCGTTCAACGCAGGTAGTCCTCCTCCGGCCGGTCGGTCCCGGCCCCCCTGCCCTCCGCGCCCCCGCGGGGCCTGTCCGCGGGGTCCTCCCCGAAGGGCGCCTCCGGCGCCTCCGCCGGCCCCCCGGCCGCGCCCGCGGCGAACGCGCCCGCCGGGTCCTCCTCCGGGTCCGGAACGGGACGCCCCGCCGCGCCCCCGTGCCCGCCGTCCGACGGCTCCGTCCGGGACCACCGGGTACGCACCACCCCCGGGCGCAGCGGGACGAGCCGCAGGACTCCCGTGAGCGCCCCCTCGCGCGTCCACACGGCCGAACGGTCCGGGAACGCCGAGTCCGGGTCCCCGTACACAGCGGCCCCCGCGCGCAGCGAGTACGGGGCGAAGCGCACCGCCCGCACCGCGGGGGCGCTCTCGCCCAGCAGGGACAGGTGGCCCGGGTCGCACAGCTGCAACATGCGGTCCTCCGGGGCCAGGCGCAGCGTGTCCAGCGCCCGGTTCAGGTCGGGGCCGCCCCGGACCTGCCGGGGCGTGTCCGGGTCGGCGAAGCGGGGCGGGACGTGGGCGCCCGCACGGGCCAGGTGCTCCCGGTACCCCTCCAACAGGTCGGTCGCCGTGCCGTGCACCCTCCGGGAGAGGTCGCCGACAGGCGTACCCGAGCGCAGCCCGGCCAGCACCGGCTCCAGCGCGGCGCGCGCCAGTGCCGACAGGTCCGAGCGCACCACCGCCTCCAGTTCCTCCGGGTGCGAGGAGGGCGGCGGCAGGGCGGCGGCCGCCCCGGCGAAGGCGTCGGCGACGGCGCGCACCGCCCCCTGGGCGGACCGGGCGGCGTCGGCCACCCCGCTCCGCGCGGCCCCCGGGTACCAGGACTCGCGCGCACGCCGGTCGACCAGCGCCGCCAGGGCGGTGACGGACGCGTCGGCCCGCTCCGGGGCGATCCGGTCCCGCCACCTGCGGGCGAGCCGGGACCACGTGTACAGGAGCACGCCGCCCCCGGCCGCCGCGCAGGCGGGGAGCGCCAGGGACAGCCACACGGGCGGCGGCACCACGAGGCCGAGCTGCAGCACACCGCCCGCGCCCAGCCCCGCCAGGACCCCGGAGAACGCCGCCACCGCGTGCGCGACGGCGGTCGGCAGCCCGCCGCCCGGGCCGCGGGCCCTCCGTGCGCCCGCGGTGACCGCCAGGACCCAGGCCAGGGCGGTGGCGATCCCCCCGGCGATCCCCGCGGGGCCGCCGGCGAGCGCGGGCAGCACGGGCAGGAGGAAGGCCGGGAGCAGGAGCGGGGACAGCGGCCCCGGCAGGGGGAAGGGGGGCGGGTCCGCCAGGGACCGCAGCACGTCGTCGGGGTCCTCCGGGCCCGGCTGCGGAGGGGCGGCGCCGTCACGGGGGGCGACGCGCCGGGAGACCTCCTCCAGGTCCCGGGCGAGCCCGTCGAGCGCGACGCCCCCGCGCACCCCTTCGTCCAGGAGCCGGGCGAGCGCGCCCAGCGCCTCGTCGACCTCCTCGCGGGTGGGCGGCGCGCCCACGACCCCGGCCCGGCCCAGGGCGGCCGCGAGCCGGTTCCCGGTCAGGGGGGAGAGCTCGCGGAAGAGCCGGTCGACATGGGCGCGGTAGGCGTCCAGCGCCTCCCCGGCCGCTCGCAGTTCCTCCCGTCGCACGCGTTCGGGTGTGGTGCGCGCGAACGCCCCTCCCGGTGCGGAGAGCGAGGCCAGTGCCTCCTCCGCCGCGGCGGCCGCGTCCCGGGCGTGGCGCTCGCGGGCCCCGAGCTCCCCCGTGCCGCCGACGACGTCGACGGGGCGGGGCCGGTGGGCGCCCGCCACGAGGTCCGCCAGCAGGTTCCCCCGGGAGGGCGCGGCGGCCGGGACCGTTCCGGTCCCGCCCCCGGACGCGCCCCCTCCGGAGGCGTACCGCCGCAGGGCCGCGGCCAGCGCGGAATCGGCCGCGCCGCCGCCCCTGTCGGGTTCGGACCAGCACAGGCCGGGCGAGGCGGCGGCCTCGGGCAGCTCGCCGCTCAGCTCCACGACGCGGTCGAACACCTCCACCTGCCCCAGCGCGGCGAGCAGGTGCTCCAGGCCGGCCCCGGAACCGGCGGGGACACCGGGCCGGGGCCGGGGCGGCCCCGGTGGCCGGATGCCCCAGTCCACCCCCGTGGTGTCACCGACCCACAGGGTGGCCACACCGCGCCCGGGGCCCAGCTGGCCGGGGCGGTCCAGGAACCGGCGCCCGGCGTCCGCGGTCGGGGGGCCCACGGCGACGCACACCGCGGAGCGGACGCGGCCGCTGGTGAACACCGCCTCGTAGGCGGCCGCGTGTCCGGCCAGCAGCCGGGTCCCGTCCAGGAGGACGACCCGGTCGGCCCCGGTGAGGGGGGTGCCCTCCCCGAGCTCGCCGAGGACGGCCCCCAGGGCCTCCTCCGGGCTGCTCCCACGCAGGTCGAACAGGCGTACGCTCATCGCAGCGGGTCACCCTCCCGGCCGCCGGGCCGTCCGGGGCCGTTACCGACCCCGTCCCCGCCGAAGTCCATGCGGTCGGGACCGGGCTCCCCGGGGCCCGCGGTCCGGTACCCGTGTCCCGCCCCGCCGCCCGAGGCCGACGCCTCCGAGCGCAGCTGCCCCAGGTTGGAGAACAGCGGCATGTGCACCCCCGTGAAGTCCAGGTCCATGGCGGCGGGCACGGTGAGCTCCCAGAAGTCCCGTGCCTGGAGCAGTCTGCCGCGCGAGCTGCCGGGCAGGCCCTGCGCCATCCGTTCCAGCCGCCGCGCCTCGCTCCGGTCGTCGGCCAGGCGGCAGAAGGCCTCGAAGACCGGGTGCGGGGGCTCCGGCCTGCTGTCGACGCCGAACGGCACCTCCCGCATGAGCTGGGTGCTGAACTGCCCCGTGATGCCGTCCTCGCCGGTGAAGGCCCAGCGCTCGTAGGCCTGGAGCAGGCTGCCCCAGGAGGAGGTGCGGCCCAGGGGCGCCAGCCGCAGCGGCATGGTGACCCCGCCGCCCAGGGTGAAGCGGACCTCGTCCGGGGCCGACGGGTCGCCGACCACGGACGCCCTCCCGTTCCACAGGGCGCTGAGCAGCCGCTGCAGGATGCGGACCCGGTGCCGCTCCGTCGTGGCCAGGTGGCTGAAGTCGTACCCGAGCCGCTGGCGCCAGGGCAGGTGGTCGCCGGGCTCGTGGCGGATGAGCGCGTCGGACCACAGCCGCATGACCTCCCGGACCTCGGGGACCTCGGTGATGCCCATGGAACTGCGGAAGAGGACCACGCTGATGCTCTCGGCGCCGGTCACCCGGTACTCGAACCTGTGCCCGGCGCCCCGCGGCAGGTTGAGCATCTCCCTCAGGCACTGCTCGACAGCGGCGTTCTTGGTCGGGGAGTCGTAGGAGATCAGGATCTTGAGCGGGCCGTTTCCCTGGGGGTCGTACCCCACCGGGAGCAGGCCGGCCACCTGGGCGCGGAAGCGGGCCAGGTCCTCCTCGGCGATCCTGCCCGCCGTCTGCCCCGCGGCGTGGGAGAGCAGGTCCGCCAGCCGGGGCAGGAGGTGGGTCCTGGGGGACTCCGGGTCTCGCAAAAAACTCTTGACCCAGGTCTTGAGCCGTTCGCGAAGGAAGGCCACGGCCTCGGCCGGACCGCTCTCCAGGGCGGCGCCGAAGGCCTCCGCCCAGATGTGCGGTCCGAGGAGCGTCTGGACCAGTTCGGCGTCGGTGGGGGAGGCGTGCAGCTGCCCCGACTCGTGCAGGTCCCGAACCACCTGCTCCCGGACCCGCGCGAAGAACGGTTCGAGGTCGCCGCCGGACGGGGGGAGGAGGTAGGAGACCCCGGTGCGCTGCCGGTAGAGCTCGCGGGAGAGCCGTTCGAAGCGGGGGCGGTCGGCCCGGGCGTGCTCGTCCAGCTGCTGGACGAGCGCGGGCAGGTCCCGCGCCATCTGCGCGGTCTGCTGCTTCCAGCGGGGCTCGGCCGCCGCCCAGGCCTCGCTCCAGGCGGTCCGTGTCTGCCAGTCGTACCAGGCGTCCTGGCGCGCCCGGGCTGCGGAGGGCTCGGGGTCGGCGAAGCGGATCCTGCGCAGGCCGCCCAGCCGGTCCCGCATCTCGGGCAGGGCCGGGAACCCGTTCATGCCCTCCGGGGGCGGGGGTGCGTCGCGGCGCCGCTGGATCAGGCCGAGGACCCCCAGCTGCGCCGTCGGATCGCTGCTCCGGGGGTCGCCCGAGAGCACGCGCAGCGCCTGGAAGGGGTCCAGGCCGGAGAGCAGCGCGCGTACCCCGGCCCGGTGGTCGAAGCTCCGGGCCAGGTCTGGAGCCTCGCGGGCGAGGCGGGAGCGCAGGGCCGCCAGGCTGTGCTTCATGGCCTCGCCGCGGTCGTACAGGGCCCCCGCGACCTCCTTGGCGCCGTCCGCGGGCTGCGGTTCGGCGAAGCCGATGCCGGTCCGGGCCAGGAGCGGGTGCAGCTGGGCCTCGGAGAAGAAGTTCCGCAGCGCCTCCTGGATCTGCTCCGGGGGGAGCGCGCGCATCGGCGCCTGCATGTCCTCCACCGCCGAGCGCAGCAGCCGGGAGCCGATGATGTCGGCGATCTCGTCGACGGGCACGGTCATGGAGGCGACCAGGGCGGTCGACACGCCCTGGTTGCCGATGCCCGTCTCGGCCGAGGAACCGCGCTTGCTGTCCCCGTTGATGAAGCTGTCCGCGAAGGACTGGTACTCCTGCTGCGCAGCGGGGGCCTCCTCGGCCTTGTCGTCGGGGTCGGTCCCGGCCAGGGACAGCATCAGGGAGACCACCGAGCGGTGCAGGTCCTCGCGGTCGGTCCCGGTCGGCCTGTTGAACAGGAACGCCGTCTGCATCGTGGAGGACGCCATCTGGACGCGGCCCTCCACCGGGTAGTGGACGCAGGCCTCCTCGCGGCTGCGGAGCGAGGGACGGGTGTCGTCGGCCAGCTCCAGGGAGGCCTCGCGCCCGTTCTGGTCGTCGACGAGGCGGAACAGGTCCAGGAGGGCGCGGCCCGCGTTGAGCCGGGCGTTGCGCCCGCCGCCGAACCCCTCGTCGAAGGACGAGGGCATGAGGACCAGGGGGTAGATCTGGATGCGCATGCCCGAGCGCTCGAAGGCCCGGGCGATCAGGTGCAGGTAGTCGTAGAAGATCCCGGCCCCCGTGCCGCCCGCGACGGAGAACGAGACGAACACGTCGCACGCGCGGGGCAGCGCGCCGCCCAGCGCGGCCAGGTCCCCGGCCGAGGTGGCGAGCCGGTTGATCGCCTCGTGCAGGGGGGCGACGGCCGGCCCCACGCCGCCCCGGAAGGTCTCGAACAGGGCGGCCCGGCCCACCGTGGGGAACTGCCCGGCCCCGTGGTCCAGCGGCGCTACCCGGGGTTCGCCCGCCTCGGGCGGGAGCCAGTGCCCCACCGTCTCGCCCGCGCTCAGCCGCAGGCTGCGCGCGGCCTCCGGGTAGGTGCGGACCTCGGGCAGCAGGTCGCGCACGTAGTGGGCGGTGCGCTCGACCGCGGGGAAGTACTGGCGTCCGGGCACCACGCTCGAGGGCATGGCGTCCAGCTGGCTGCGGCTGACGTCGGCGTAGACGAACTGCACGCAGGACGGCAGCTGGTAGGGGAGGAGGTCGGCGCCCGGGCGGCGCCTCTGGAACTCGGTCCCGTCGGGGCCGCAGAACTCCTCGCGCATACGGCGTTCGAGCTCGGCGCCGATACGGCAGCCGGTGCCGCCGAGACCGACGTACAGAAGCGGCTGGTAGAGCTTCATCGTCATGGAGAGGGGAACCCTTCGGCTGTGCGTCGTTCCTCGGGAGGGGTCAGTCGATGTGGATGCCGTCGGTCGGCGGTCCCTGCTCGGGGGCGGCCGCACCGGGGCCCGGGGACCGGGGGTGCGCGTGCTGCGCGGGGGGAGGGGAGGGTTCCCTCCGGCGTGTTCGGCCGTCCTCGAAGGAGACGGTCAGGCCGCCGGACAGCGGCTCGTCGGCCTGGCCGAAGCGCAGGAGCCGCTCCCGGCCGTCGGCGGTGCGCAGCAGCACACCGCCCGAGCGGTGCCGCCGGACCTCGTGGACGCGGGCCGGACCGGGACCGCGGGCGTGGTCGAGCCGAGGGTCGGCCCCCGCCTCCTCGCGGACGGTGAAGGCGAAGACCGTGCTCCGCCTGGCAGGGGCCGTCAGGGGCGGGAGGAGGGCGCCGCCGTCCCGGTGGAGCGTGACGACGATCCCCCCGACGTCCCGTCTCTCCCGTGCCTTCTTCAGGCCCAGCAGGAGCGAGCCCCCGCCGAGGAGGACCAGGGCGGCCAGCGGGGCCCAGATCCACCAGTACCGCTCCAGGACGCCGGGGGCGGAGCGCACGGTCGTCGCGATCGTGGGGGAGGTGTGCAGGACCTCGCCCCGGGCGTCGACCGCCAGGACGTTGAGGGTCGCCGGGCCCAGTGCGGAGCCCTCTCCGAAGCGGACCGTGAAGTCGCTGCGGCTGCTCCCGGGCGCGAAGCCGGAGGTGTCCTGCGCGATGGTGGCGAGCAGGCCCTCCGAGGGGGCGAGCACCAGCTCGACGGTCTCCTCCCGCGGCCCCTGGTTGGTGACGGTCAGGGTTCCGGCCACCTCCTGGCCGGACCAGACCTGTTCGGGGAGTTCCCCGAAGGAGACGCTGGGCCGGAGGCTGCTGCCCCCGGGGTCGAAGGTGTACACGTACTCGTGCACGTCGTCGGGCACGCCGGGCCCCTGGACCCGGCTGGTGAAGGTCACCTCGTCCGTCCCCTCGGGGACGGAGACCGTGCCGGCGTACTGCCCGTCCCCGGCCGCGGAGTCGGGGGCCTCGCCCCCGTCGCCGATCTCCACGGGGGCGGAGGAGCCGTCCGGGAAGGCCGCCTCGGCGGAGAATTCGAGGTCGGCGAGGGCCTCGGGGGAGGTGATCGGGCCGCGGCGGGTGCGGATGTCCACCCGGACCACCAGCTCTCCGGGGTCCTGCCCTCCTTCCACCCGGAGGAAGGTGTTGATGAAGCCCTTCCACTGGGCGCGCGCCGTCACCAGCTCCTCGGGGGTCCCCTCGGGCGAGGTGAGCCGGACGCTCCAGGTGCCGGGCATCGGGTCGACGAGGCGCAGCACCTCGACGGGGCTGTTCTCACCGCTGACGGTGATCGGGGAGCCGCGGTGCTCGGCGGCGCCGGTGTCCACCGTCTCGCCCTCGGGGTCGAGGTACTCCACGCGGATGGCCGGGTTGTTCTTGGTGACCATGAGTGCGCCGTCGGTCGCCACGAGCGGGATGTCGACCTCCAGCGTGGCCCGGCCCCCGCCCGCCAGGGTCTCGTCCGCGGGCTCCCCCACCTGGGAGCAGGAGGCCGCGGCCAGGGCCTCCTGGAGGGAGCGCGCCACGTCGGAGGAGTCGTCGGCCACGCGGGCCACCGGAGCGGACACCTCCAGGTCGTTGCAGGTGTCCTGCGAGCCGCCCGCGGCGAACGCGTCGAGCTGGTCCCTGTCGATGGCGCTCCCGAACCCCAGGGGCCAGATCCGCACACCGTTCTCCGCAGCCCGTTCCAGGTGCTCCCCGACCAGGGCGGCGGCGTTGTCGTTGCGGCGCTCGGCCGCGCCGTACTGGGGGCTGTCGCGTACGTCGAGTGCGCCGTCGGTGAGCAGGAAGACGATCTTGGACGATCCGTCCGGTGAGTCCGCGCCGGTCAGGTGGCCCAGCGCCGCTCCCAGCGCCTCGGCGTGGTCGGTGTCGTCGCCCTCGGAGTCCTCGCGGCGCTCCAGGCCGTCGACGCAGTCGGCCAGGTACTGGCGGCCCCCGTCCTCGTCGACGAGGGTGGGGCGGCACACCTCCCGGGCGGCGATCTGGCCCGACTCGCCGTTGTTGCTGCCGAAGCCGACCACGGTGACGCGCGATCCGGGGTCCAGGACGCTCTGCGCGATGGTCGAGGCCGCGTTGGCCTCCGCCTCGACGTCGTCCCGGTCCAGGGAGCCGGACTCGTCCACCAGGACCACGATGTCGAGGGGGACCGGGGCGCTCTCCCCGGGCTGCGGCGCGCGTGCCCCGGCGTGGGCGGGGAGCGGGACAGCCGGTCCGAGGAGCAGGAGAAGTGTCGCGACGAGGGCCGTGCGGCTCCCGGCCGGCTTCACGCGGGGGGTCGTGGCCAAGCCACCTGTTCCCTTCTCGTCGAGGTGGTGAGAGAAAGCGATCCTTTTTTCACGTGAACAAGATGCTTGTCATCGGAAAAATATAGGGGAGGCATACTGTACTGCTTTCCGAGAGGTGCTTCAACGGATTCCGGTGCGGTTTTCTGTTCCATATATGTGGCCGATGGGATCTCTGGGGTGTTTCTTTCTTTGTGGTGTTCGGGTGTGTCTCTGGGGTCGTGGTGGTCATTTTTATCGGGGTTGTGGCTTGTTCGGTGTTTTCCGACGGGGGGTTCGGTTTCCTTCTCGATCGGGTCTCGGTGGCCCCTCTGGGGTGTTCCCCCCGCGGGGTCGGGTTCCGTGTGCGCCGGCGGTGGCCGAACGCCGCCCATCTGCTCTTCGGTGGGGGTGCGACGTCGCGGTCCGGTGCGGGAGGCCGACCGGGGGCGGCGGCGTCCAGGCGTCAGGGGCGTTTCAGGTCCTTCGTCCCAAAGGGAAAGGGGGCGACGGGCGGTCGACGCCACGGAGGCGCCCACGCGGGTGGATTCGTCCCGCGCCCCGCACACGGGAACCCGTCGCAGGGGGCGGGGTGAAGGAAGGAGAGGGATCGGGCGGCGGATTTCCCACCCCTTTCCCGAGGGCTCGCCGGGGCGGGCGCGGCTTCATCGGTGGATCGACCGGTCCTGCCCCAGTGCGATTGACAGCCGATTTTCGGTGTCGAATATTCGGGGGACAGCGCGCCTGAGGCCGCTGTCCCCGCACCCCCTGAGGAGACACGAGATGGAACCGCGCACACCCGGCCGCCGGACGGCAGCCGTCCTCGTCGCCCTGCTGGCCGCCGCCCTCCTCCCTTCGGCCCCCGGCACGGCCGCCGCCGACCGCGTGGAGGCCGCCGGCGGAACGGGCCCCTACGACGCCGGGTACGTCACCACCCTCCGCCTGCGCGACCACACCATCTACCGGCCCGTCGACCTGCCCGGGGACGAGACGCTGCCCGTCGTCGCCTGGGGCAACGGCGCCTGCCGCGCGGACGGGACGTGGTTCGAGAACATCCTCACCGAGTTCGCCTCGCACGGGTTCCTGGTCATCGCCAACGGCCGCCCGGGCGGGACCGGCAGGACCGACCCCGAGATGCTCACCGAGGCCGTCGACTGGGCGATCGCGGAGAACAGCCGCCTGTTCAGCGAGTACCGGGGGAGGATCGACACGGAGAACATCGCCGTCATGGGCCAGTCCTGCGGCGGGCTGGAGACCTACGAGGTGGCCGACGACCCCCGGATCACCACCACCGTGCTCTGGAACAGCGGGCTGCTGAGCGACTCCGACAACCACCTGCTCGACGACCTGCACGCCCCGATCGCCTACTTCGCCGGCGGGCCGACCGACATCGCCTACGAGAACGCCCTCGACGACTGGGAGCGGATCCCCTCGGACCTGCCCGCGTTCATGGGCAACCTCGACGTCGGGCACTTCGGGACCTTCGCCGAACCCAACGGCGGCGAGTACGGCAGGGTCGGGACCGCGTGGCTGAAGTGGCGGCTCAAGGGGGACGAGGAGGCGGGGGGCGAGTTCGTCGGCGAGGACTGCGGCCTGTGCTCCACCGAGTGGGACGTCCGTCAGCGCAACCTCTCGTAGACGGGGAGCCGGCCGTACGGAGCCCCGTGCCCCGCCGCCCGCCGGCCCCGGCCGGAACCCCGGCTCGTCGCCCCGAGAGCTGCGGCGATGCGTGACTCCGCCGTCACACTGTGCGAATTTTACGGAACCGGCCCGCGCTCTTCCCGCGGGCCGGTTCTCGAACGGGGGCGGGGTACATGGGGGACTTCCTGACCGGGGTCGAGGGCGGCCTGACGATCGACTGGGCGACCATGCCCACGTACAACACCGTGATGTCCGTCGCCGCGGGCGCCGGACTGCTGCTGGTGGTCGCCCTGGGCCGCGCGCTGCTGCGGGGCGGGCGGATCGTGCCCGACGGATGGGCGCTGGCCTTCGGGGCACTCGGCCTGCTCCTGGCGACCACGGGCCTGCACATGACCCTGACCTGGCCGCTCGCTGCGGGCGGGTTCCCGTTCGACAACATCGTCTTCGGGGAGCCGAGCCTCGTGTTCGGCGTCCTGCTCCTGGCGGCGTCCCTGTACCTGTGGAAGCGCGGCGAGGCCCTGAACGGGCACGAGAACCCCGCCGCGCACGCGGCGCGGGTCGCGGGCCCCCTCTCCGTCCTGGTGTTCGGCATCGGCCTCGCGGCGTTCGGCATCGCCGCGGCGGGGTGGGCGTTCATGCTCTTCGCGGCCCCTCCGCAGGAGCCCATCTCCGGGGTGTTCGGCGCCTACCCCTGGCTGGAGGCCACCTTCATCTCCGGCCTCTACGTACTCGTGGGGGTCGGCGCGGTCCTGTTCCCGTTCGGACTCAGGTCCCTGGGATCGGGGCTGTGGACGGTGATCGGTGTCGCGTGGGGCGTCGCCGGGGCGGCGTTCCTGCTGTTCGGGGCGTTGAACTACTACACGCACATCGGTCTGGTCATCAACACCATGTGACCTGTCGGCCCGCCGGGCGCCCGTGGCCGGGGCCCTTCGGTCGCCGTGCCGGAGCCCGCGCGTCCGGGACCGCCCACGGCCCGGACCGGCCACAATGGGGGGATGTCGCAGCGAAACCCACGCACCAGCCCCCGACCGCACACCACGGCGGCAGGCTCCCCCTGCCCCTGCGGGAGGCCGGAGTCCTACGGGGACTGCTGCGGCCGCCTGCACAGCGGGACGGCGGCGGCCTCCACCGCCGAGCAGCTGATGCGCTCGCGCTACAGCGCTTTCGCCGTCGGCGACCGCGACTACCTCCTGCGGAGCTGGCACCCCCGAACCCGGCCCTCCGACCTCGACCTCGACGCCCGCACGCAGTGGGTGCGGCTGGAGATCCTGTCCACCGGCGAGGGCACGCCCTTCCACAACGAGGGCACGGTCGCCTTCCGCGCCGTGTACCGGGAGAACGGCCGGGAGGGCGAGCTCGTCGAACACAGCCGCTTCCTGCGCCACGACGGGGCCTGGGTCTACCTCGACGCCCTCCCGGAGTGACCCCGCGGGGCCGGGCGGGCCGGAGGCCCCTGCGCACCGGACGGCGGGCCCGGCGACCGGTGAACCCCCGGCGACGGGCGCGCCCCGCGGTGCGCGCCGCCGCCCCGGCACGGTAGGAAGGGTGCGCGAACGTCGCCGAACGGACACGGAGAGCACCATGAACGCCTCGACGCCCGGCCCGCTGGAACAGGGCCCCCTCCTGCAGGACCTCGCGGGCCGGCTGGTCTCGGCCGTGCCCGAGGGATGGCAGCAGCTCACCTACCTGACCAGGGTCATCGGCGCCCACACGGACGAGACCCTCGCCGTCCAGGACACCGACGGCCAGGTGAGCCAGGTGGAGGTCCCCGAGGGGGTCGGCGAGCTCGTCGGCGCCCTCAAGCGCGCCGGGTACCAGGAGGGCAAGGGGACCTGGCTCTCCATGATCGTCTCGGTGCACCACACCCACCAGCTCAACGTCGAGTACAACCACGACACCGAACCCGAACTGGCCCCCGGAGCCGCCCCCCTCGCCTACGCCCAGGAGCTGGAGCGCTTCCCCCGCGACGAGGAGGCGGTCCCCGCATGGCTGCGCGCCAGGCTCGCGGAGGCGCGGGAGCTGCCGACCGAACAGATCACGGCGGACTTCGGCGCGGCGCTGGTCGAGGCGTGCGCCGCCGAGGGGCTGCGCGCCGAGTA
The DNA here is from genome assembly GCF_053616335.1 of Nocardiopsis sp. NPDC055824. Lineage (NCBI taxonomy): Bacteria > Bacillati > Actinomycetota > Actinomycetes > Streptosporangiales > Nocardiopsidaceae > Nocardiopsis > Nocardiopsis sp. NPDC055824. The sequence continues at coordinate 116,807 of NZ_JBSHDN010000001.1, read as the reverse complement.
CCTGCCGCCGACCGGCCTGCGGGTCTCCCTCCCCGACGGCGGGGTCCTCATGGACAACGACCTCAAGGACACGTTCGACCAGGCGGCCGTCCTGCCCCCGGAGCAGCGCCTCGGCCTGGCCACCCACTTCGGGGGGTACATGGCCCGCGCGGCAGGGGAGCGCGGGGCCCCCGGCGGAGCCCCCGCGGCGGACTCCGGCGCGGACGACGCGGTCGCGGGCGCCCTCGTCGCCGCCTTCCGCGAGGAGGGCGTCGAGGTCTCCTTCGAGGAGGCGGATACGCTGGTCGTGCCGCTCCCCGACGGCAACCGGGCCACCACCGACATCAGCGGGTTCCGCTCCGCCCTGGCCGACGCCGCCCCCGACCAGCTCGCGCACCACGCGGCCGGGTTCGCCCGCGCGGCTGTCGACCAGCTGGCAAAGGCCACCCGGCCGGACGGCGCCACCGGGGCCCCGGCGCCCGACGGCGACCCCGGGGCGGACGGGGCCGGACGGCTCCGGGTCCGCCTCTACCCCGCCTCGGCCTTCCCCGAGGGGATCCTGGAGGAACTCCTCGCCCGGGAGATCGCCCCCGGCCTGTGGCAGACCGTCGTGGTCGACAGCCCCCAGAGCCTGCAGCCCCTCTCCCGCAAGGCGCACGAGGACACCGGCCGCCCCGACGACGAGGTCTTCGCCGAGGCCGTGGCCGGCTCCCTGGACGAACCCGTCGAGGTGAGCGAGCACGACCTCGACGGGGTCCGCCTCGTACACATCGGCGGACCGCACCCCTACGTGGCCGCGCAGGCGCACGCCCTCGGACGACACATCGGCGAGGCCCCGCACGGAGCCCTCGTGGCCTTCCCCGTCCCCGAGGTGCTCATCGCCCACCCGCTCGGCCAGGGGCACCCCCTCGCGGCGATGGAGAACCTGCAGGAGATCGCCGGGAAGTTCGCCGCCGACGCCGCCAAGCCCATCGGCGCGCAGCTCTACTGGTGGCACCCCGGCTCGCTCGCCGCGGGACAGGAGGCCGTGCCCGACCTGCGGGCCGTGGGGATCGAGGTCGACCACGAGGCGAAGTCGGTCTCCGTCCGCACCTCCGACGAGGAGTTCGGCCCCGTGCTCGACTCCCTGCTCGGTTAGCCCGCGCCGCCCGGGCGCGGACGGCCTCAGGGTCGGTCGCGGTCCTGGGACCGGTGCCTGCCGCGAACGCGCCACGGGTTCCGGGGGCGCCGCCGGAACCAGTTCCGGACCCGGAACCGCCCCCTCCCGTCCTCCCGCCCCGTATCGGGGGCCTCCGCGGCGCCGCCCTCGTACCCGGGGTCCGCCGCCCCTCTCGACCAGGGACGGAACGGGTTGCGGTGGGCGGGAGGAGAGAGCCCGGGCCGCCTCCGCAGCTGGGCCGCCGCCCGGGCGCGGACGGCCTCGCGGGCCCGGGCGGCGGTGGACGCGTCGGGATGGTGGCGGCCGACCGCGTCCAGGACGGGGAGCGTGTCGGGGTGCTCGGGGCTCCAGAGGCGGTCTGTGTCGTCCAGGACGAGCTGCTCGATGTCCGGAACCCCGTCGGCGGACAGGAACCCGGGCAGGTCCTCGGGGCTGCGCTCCGCGGCCGCCGCGATCATGTCGATGACGACCCAGTGCCCGTGCCCGGCCATGACCCCGTCCACGTCCTCCGGGGAGAGCGTCCCGGAGGTGAGCAGGACGACGGCGGCCAGGCTGACCACGGACGGGCGGTCGGAGGACAGGAGCGCGCGGAGCTCGGGCCCGATCTCCGAACTGGTCGCGTCCAGCACCTTCGTCCCCGTCCAGCGGCGCAGCGCCCGGCCGGGGCCGTCGGTCACCGCGACGATCTGGCGCAGGGCCGCGACGGGGGTCCGCTCGTCCAGCCACGGCAGGACCTCGGCGATCAGGCGCTCGGGCGGCAGCGTCCCCAGGGCGTCGAGGAACCCCGCCGCCCCCGCCCCGGCGAGGCTGCCGACGAGCGGCGCCTCGACGCCCTCCTCCTCCAGGAAACCGCGCACCCCGTACCGGCCCAGGGGCGTCAGCTCCACCGCCGGGTGACCGTGTCCGGCGCACCGGGGGGCGGCCCCGTCGGGGCCCGCGTCCTCCGCGGTGACCAGGGCAACGGCGCCCGTTCCGAGCAGTTGACGCAGGGTGCGCACGACCCTGCCGGTCGCCCGCCGCCGGTCCCGCGAGGGAAGGGGGAGATCGGGGCCCGGCCCCTCGGCCGGTTCCCGCAGAACCGCCCCGACCAGCACCGGGAGCGGGACCCGGAACCCGTCCGGCGCCTCGTAGAGGAAGCGCAGGACGGCGGTGACGAGGCAGGGGTCGTCGACGCCCGGCCAGGGGGTCCCCGCCGAGAGGTCGTCCCGCGCGCGGCCGACGGAGGCCTCGAACACCCCGGTCCACCAGCGCAGGACCTGGTCCGGGTCGCGGACCCGCTCCTCCAGCCCCGGTTCCGGCCCGGCCCAGTCGGCGGTCGCCTCCAGCAGGCCCAGCCGCACGGCGGTCCGCCACGGGAGCGCGAAGCGCGCGGCCTCGACGGCCTCGGCGTCGACCCAGTCAGGCCCCTCGGAGGCGGCCTCCGCGTCGAGGCCGTGCGACCACAGCCCCAGCGCCTCGTCCGCCGCGCGGATGTCCGTCGCGTACGGGAGGCCCTCCGGGGTGAGCGGGGTGGCGGGGGCGCTCCAGCGCGCCAGGCGCAGGGCGTCGCGGAGCAGGGGGGTCGTCAGGGCGGCACACGCGAGGACGTCCGCGGGGAGGAGCGACACGGGCCTCGCGGAGGAGGGCTCCCGGCCCGGGGCCGACCGGTCATGAGAGGGCATGTTCGCTCCCGGGTCTCCTGGTGGTGCGCGGACATCCCTTCTACCCCTCCGGGGCACGGCCGTGGGGCGGTTTCGCGAACCCGGTCGGCCCGGTTTCACGGCCGCGGACGCCACCGCCGCCCGGGAACCGGGATCGCGGACCCCCAAAGGCGCTGGTGAGGCGTGGAACCACCGGTCCGCGGCGCCCGGCCGGGCATTCCCGGTCCGGTCCGGGCGCACGAGCGCCGCGTCACGACTCGGGAGGGGTTTTCCCCAGGGGTTGAGCGGTACCCGGCCGGGTCTGCCACCATGTCCGGGGAGGTACGGATGGGCACGGACAACAGGAACCGCCGTCAGGCCGAGCGCAGGAAGGAGCGTGAACACAGGCGCCACCGCTCGGCGGCACAGACCGGATCGGCCACGGGTTCCCAGCCGGGGCCCCGGACGGGGCCGCCGCCGTCCGGGCAGTACCGGCCCGGCGACGCGGAGCAGGTCCTCGCGCTGGTCGGCCAGGCCGTCCAGGCCTTCCACCACGGGCGCCCCGGCCCCGCCCAGCGCGTCGTCGGCCTCCTCGCGGACGGCCCCGCTGGGTGGCGTACGACGGTCGACCGGATCCTGTTCGCCGAACTCCAACAGGCCGTGGCCCAGGTGTGGCCCCGAGGCTGGCAGCCCGCCGAACTGGTCCGCGGCGCCCGCCGGGAGACCGGGACCGTGGGCTCCGACCTCACCGCCGACCTGGTGGTGGCCCAGTACCGCAGCTACGCCGCCGCCCGCGTCGCCCCGGAATGGGCCGAACAGGTCCGCGCCCTGGGCGAGCCCTGGTGGGGACGGGACGCCGACCACCCGCAGCGGTTCGCCGAACGCCACAGGCTGCGGCGCCCCGCGGCCGTGGACACCGCGCTGCGCGTCCTCACCTTCCTGTACGCCGTGCCCGCGCTGCAGGTGCTCTGCCCCCTGCCGGGCCACGCCCGCACCGCGTCCGCGGGCGCCGTCACCCGGGCCGACCCGGCCAAGCTCACGCGTATCCGCGCACTCCTGGCCAAGGCCGAGGCCACCGAGTTCCCCGAGGAGGCCGAGGCCCTCTCCGCCCGCGCCCAGGAGATGATGGCCCGGCACAGCATCGACCACGCCGCGCTGGCCGCCCAGGCGGGGACCACGGGCGACACCCGGGGCCGCCGCCTGCCGGTGGAGGCGCCCTACGAACAGCACAAGGCCTCCCTGCTCTCCGTGGTCTCGGAGGCCAACCACTGCCGCTCGGTGTGGCACAAGGACCTGGGCATGTGCACCGTCATGGGCGCCGCCGGGGACGTCGACGCCGTCGAGCTCCTCTTCACCTCGCTGCTGCTCCAGGCCACCAGGGCCATGCGCCAGGCCGGCGCCACCCGCGACGCCTACGGCCGCTCCACCACCCGCTCGTTCCGCACCTCGTTCCTGACCGCCTTCACCGCGCGCATCGGCGAGCGGCTGGCGGAGGCCGCCGTCACCGGACGCGACCGGGCCGTCGACGAGTACGCCGAGTCGGGCACTGACCTGGTCCCCGTCCTGGCCCGCAGGGAGCGCGAGGTGGAGGAGGCGTTCGCCGAGGCCTTCCCCGAGCTGGTGGAGGTGCCCGTGGCCAGCTCCTCCAACGCCCAGGGTTGGACGGCGGGCCGGGCGGCGGCCGACGCCGCCGACTTCGGCGTGCGGGACCGGTTGGGCGGGTGAACCCGACGGTTTCCGGGCCGGGGGCCCGTGCGGTGGGGATCGTGGCTCCTCGGGCGGCCTGCTTCGTGCTCACCGGCCCTGGTGAGGCAGGGGCGGAGCCGGCGCCTGCTCCGCCCCCGGGACTTCCGGACAGGGTCCGGCCTCCTCCAGCCACCCTGTGGAGGGGGCGCGTCAGTCGCTGGGGCAGGTCTTGCATCGCCTCTGCGCCGAGCGAGAGGTGTCGCCCTCCGTCGCCTGGAGCGGCTGGCCCTCACCGATCCGCAGCCACTGCTCGGCGGCGGCCTCGGGTATCCAACCCCATCCGGGGTGCTCACCGGAGCGGATACGGGGCTCGTCGTTGTGCCAGCACCCGACCTTGTGAGCCATGTCGGTCGGGGAGATCAGGATGGCGTTCGGTCCGAACGGAAGGGTGTCCATGTCGACATGATGTCGATCGTCCGCGGGGTCTGACCCAGGACCAAGGTCCTCTTCTTCCATGGCGTCCGTGACCGTCCCCGCCAGCAGGTGCGGGACACGGCCTCGTGGCGGACCGGGAGGGGCGCCTCCTCGCCCAGATGCAGGGCAACCCCCGGGTGGCCTACCGGCAGGCCCACGGCGTTCTGCCCGCCTGGATGCACATCCAGGCGGCCCGGATGGCCGGGCGCGACGCCCAGAACTCCCGTGACGTCCAGAATCCCCAGGACCCCGGTAGGCAGCCCTCACCCACTCCGGGCCGGCCACCGCTGCCTTCGGTCCCGTGTCCCCGTCCCACCCCGGACGACGGCTCGCTGAGGCCCCGTCCGGAGCGCACGCCGCTGCCGCGCCGCCGTTTCCAGCGTCCGCACGGCCACCGCAAGCCCCACCGTTGGACCCTCACCAGACATGCTGGCCCAGCGCGTCTGCAAAGCTGCGAAACGGTATCCGTCATGGCCTGACCGCCGAACGTCTGCGTCCTTAGGGGCGGATCAGGGGAGGTCCGCGAGTTCAGCCATGAGCATGTCAGCGGTCGAGGCCATGACTTCGGTCATCGGCAGGTCCCTCCCCACCCGTCTGCCGGCCCGAGCGACGTTGGCACACAGCAGCAACCGACATAGAAGTCCGCTCTTGGTGGCCAACGGCTCGGTGAACTCCTCGACCACCTTGTCCGCGACCTCGGGGACGCCGAGCGAAGCCGACCACAGGCAGGCGGCGTCCCACCCGATCGGTGCCATCCCCCAGCTCTCCCAGTCCAACAGAACCAGCTTGGGTCCGGTCAGGTTCGCGTACCCGAGATCACCGTGGGCACAGGCCCATTCACCATCCGGAATCCGTGTGTCGACCTCGGTGCCGTAGACCTCGTGCACACGTCGAGTCAGGTGAATCTGGTTCAGGGCCACACGGTCCGTCGTGTGTACGGCGAGTTCGGCCAGCCCAGCCCCCAGACTGGTCCACCAAGACTCAGGCAGGTTCGGATCGCTGACGATCTCAGCAGTGGTCGACACTGCACTGGCAGGGGCCAGAGAGGTCTCCTCGACCTTCCAGACCACACCACGACCGGGGTCGGACCAGGTGGCGGCAGCGATCCACACGGGTTTGGGGACCCCGTGGATGACCGCCGCCGCTTCTTCGGTCCCGGTCCAGGAGGGGACGTGGAGGCGTGTGCGGCGCCTCCAGGACAGGCGCACCCAGGTGTCGGCGTCACTGCGAAACCCTGCGGTGCCGTTGAACCGGCTGTAGTGGGCACCCTCACGGCACAGCCGACGACCCAGCCGCTGTTCGGCCTGATCCACCACGTGGTCGATGTCCACGGTCGACAGGTCGTCCAACACGGTCAGCTGGGTGTTGTCCTGGGAGGTCATGATGCTGTGTCGGCTCTTTCTGCTCTGCGACGCAACAGCGCGCGGTAGCGGTCGACCGTGCTGGTCGAGACGGTCAGGGACTCAGCTTGCACGATCTCCTCCAGATGCGTGGGCGAAGAGGTACCCACGGCCAGCCTTTCGACGACCGGGACGACCCAGGCCGCCGCCACCCCCGCCTGGACGCGGCTGGCCCGCTGCCCGGGTGCGAGGAACAGCGAGGTGTCGATTTCCGACCAGAGGGGGCCGGCCGCATCGCCACCGAAGGGGGCCATCCCCCACACCGTTCGGGCCCTGATCTGTGTCGAGAGCCTTTCGGCGGCTTCCAGCACCGGAGCTGGAACGCTCAGGCCCGCGCGGACCATGACCACATCCGGCCGTGGAACCGGCCAGTCACGGTCAGCCAGCGCTCGGGGGTCCCAGGAGGAGAACCCCCACGCACGGCAGTACCCTGCGTCGCGCATCTCCGACAAGGTCGTGCAGGCCTCTTCGAAGCCATCGGCCGAGCATTCGGGATTGTGTAGAAGCACGGTGCTTGGAACACACCCGAGCTCTTCGGGTATCTTCCGCACCGCTGCCCTCAGCCGTTCCGGGGACAGGTCGTGCCCGTCAGGGAAGAATCCGACCTTCGTGCTGACCTCGAAGGAGGCGAGCAGATCCCCGGCCGTATCCGCCAGCGACCGGTGAGCGGCGAACCTCTGGTAGTTGAAGGCGGTGTCCAACCAGGTCACACCGAGTTCAAGGGCCCGTCCGAGCAGGTCACGGTCGGGACCAGACCGGTATAGCCCCAGGACAGTCCTTCGGTCATCGGAGCACACAGGCCCTCCTCGATCAGATGTGCGGCCACGGTCCGGAGGTCGTTGTTCTCCTCCTTGAGGCGAACCGGGTGGCCCGACAACAGGGCACGTAGCGCCGGTTCGACGCGCGTGTGGAAGGTGAGCTTCTTCCCGCCGCCGGTCACCCGGACCGCCGTGTCGTCGACGGCGAGGACGGGCGGGAACTCGGTGACCGCGACCACGTCCGTTCCGGCCAGGGGCCCGAAGGAGTGCACCAGGGGCATGTGTCGTTGGGGTGGCGTGTTTGCCCGGAGCTGGCCGAGATAGTTCGAGGGCGGGTTCGCGCGTGCCGTCTCGGCGAGCCTGGTCAACAGCCCTTCGTCGTCGATGGGACCACGGGCGCTCTCCAGGTCGGAGCGAAAACCCTCGTCCGCTCGCACTGCGTCCGAGAGGAAGTTCGCCCACGTGACACCGGTTCGCTTGGTGATGCCGAACGTCGCGTGCAGGGAGTGCCCCTGGTTGCCGGAACCGACCCGGGTCGCGGTGTGCCACCAGCCCCGAGGGATGTGCATGACGTCCCCGGCGGACATCGTCCCCTCCCAGACGACCTCTTCGGACGGCTCCAGGTTCTGTTCGGCGTCCCGATACATGGGCGATGGCCGTGAGGGCCCACGAACCTGCCAGGACTTCTCGCCCGAGAGCTGCACGGCGATGACGTCGTGATCGTCCCAGTGCAGATGGAAACCCGGGGTGTCGCCCACAGCCAGGTAACAGTTGACGGAGACGAGTTCCCCGGACCACCATCCCAGCGCTCGGCAGGCGACCTCCATGGTTGGGTCGAAGGTGTCGACGCTGTCGAGCACGATGGTGCCGTCGTTGTTCAGGATGGCACCCAGCGCGGCCATGTCCGCCTGCTGTACTGCCTGTCGGAGGCGGTTGACGGCGGTGGAGAGGTAACTGGAGGGGTGAAGCTCCTGCCCCTTGGAGTAACAGCGCAGTTGCGGACTGGACAGGTGGCGGCGTTGGATGGTCTCCATCAGCCGGTAGGGGGTCATCAGTCGTTCGAGCAGTGCGTCGTCGGCCAGGGTTCCACGGGCGAACGCGGTTCCCACCGCCGACGGGCCTTCCCAACCGAGCGCCTTCTCGATTCCGGTGACAAGCCGGTGCTCCATGGACGTGCTCCTATTCCTTGGGCAGGTTCAGGTCACGGTTCTCACCGTCGTCCCCGGCCGAGTTCTGCGAGCTGGTGATGTCGGAGTGCTCCGAACGGTGGCGGTCGTGGGCCACACCCACCTGCTCGACCAGGAGGAGGAGCCCGTCGTTCTCGATGGCGGCATCAGTGTGCGAAAGGTCGCCCATGCGACTTTCCCTTCTGCGAGGTTCTCGCCCAGGAAGCAGCCCTGGACGCCTGAGAGGGGAATCTCAGGTGGTGCCAGTCTTTCCAGGCCCCTGGGACGTAGCTACCGCACGAAGGACGCCTCGGAAGACGTCCCGGTGCGGTAGAAACGTCCCTATGTCCCCCAACGAACGGCTTCGCATCCGCCTGGAACAGTCCGGACACACGGTGGCCTCCCTCGCCGAACACGTGGGCACCGACCCCAAGACCGTGGCCCGCTGGATCGGCACCGGACGAGTGCCCCACCGCCGCAACGCACACGCGGTGGCGCGTGTGCTCGGTGCGGACGCCCGCGAACTCTGGCCCTCCCTGGAACGGCGGACCAAAGGAACGGCGGACACGGATGAGGACCTGGTGGCCGTTTACCGGCAACGCTCCGACGTGCCGGCCGAGCAGTGGCGGGGCATGTTCGCGGCGGCTGAGAGGTCGATCGACATCCTGGTCTACGCGGCTCTGTTCCTCCACGAACAGATTTCCGGGTGGAACGACCTGCTCAGGGACAGGGCCGAAGACGATGTCCATGTGCGTGTGCTCATCGGGGATCCCGACTGCGAGGCCGTGCGTGTGCGTGGTGAGGAGGAGAGCTTCGGCCACGGCATACAGTCCCGATGCCACCTGGCCGCGATGCACTACCGGCCTCTGACAACAGCCCCGGGAGTCTCGGTGAGGGTGCATTCCACGACGTTGTACAACTCGCTCTACCGAGCCGATGACCACATGTACGTCAACACGCACCTGTACGGGGTCAATGCCTATGGCAACCCGCTGTTGCGGCTCAAACGCACGGCTTCTCAGGGGCTGTTCGACGCCTATGCCGCCAGCATGGACGCCGTATGGCGTACCGGCCTACCTCTTGAGGAGTGAATCAGTACATGGCTCGCACCGAGTACTACGACGACCCTGCGGCTCCCGTTCCCAACAGTCTGGTGGTCGCGGCCAGTGCGGCCGTCGTCGACGACGAGGGCCGCTTGCTGTTGCAGCGGAGGGTGGACAACGGGCTGTGGGCGATGCCGGGCGGGGTGATGGAGATGACCGAGAGCCTTCCGGAGGCGGCCGTGCGGGAGGTGCGCGAGGAGACCGGCTATGAGGTGGAGGTGACCGGGTTGGTGGGCACCTACACCGACGCGCGGCACATCATCGCCTACAGCGACGGTGAGGTGCGCCGCCAGTTCAACGTGTGCTTCCGGGCCCGGGTGGTAAGCGGTCGCCTGGCGGTGAGCGATGAGTCCCACGAGGTCCGCTGGTTCGGTCCCGAGGAGGTGGCGGGGCTGGAGATGCACCACACCCAGCGACTGCGCGTGGAACACGCGCTGGCTGGGGGCGCCCCCCACACGGGCTGATCCCCGTTGAAGGTGATCCGCCCCGACCTGGTCACCGACCCCGGCAAGTACGGGGAGTTCGCCGCCCGGTTCAAGCGCGAGGCGCGCATCACCGCCCGCATCGAGCACCCCAACGTGCCCGCCGTCTACGACGCGGCCGTCGACGTCGACCAGGGACGCCTGTACCTGATCATGCAGCTCGTGCGCGGGGTCTCCCTGGCCGACGTCATCGCCGAGGAGAAACCGATGACGGTCGCGGCGGCGGTGTCCGTGGCCGCGCAGATCTGCTCGGCGCTCTCCCACGCCCACGCCGTCCCCGTCGTGCACCGCGACCTCAAGCCGGGGAACGTCATGATCGCCGACGACGGCATGGTCAAGGTCCTGGACTTCGGCATCGCGGCCGTCCTGCGCACCGACATGACCCGGATCACCATGACCGGCAGCCAGCTCGGCACCTGCGCCTACATGCCTCCGGAGCAGGTCCTGACCGGCGGGGTCAACCCGCGCAGCGACCTGTACTCGCTGGGCTGCGTCATGTACGAGGCGCTCACCGGAGAGCCGGTCTTCTCCGCCGGCTACACCCCCTTCCAGCTCCAGCGCGCGCACGTGGAGGAAGAGCCCAAGCCTCCCTCCCTGCACCGCCCTGACCTGCCCGCGGACTTGGACCAGCTCGTCACCGACCTGCTGGCCAAGGACTCCGAGGCCCGCCCGGCCTCCGCACAGGAGGTCTACGACCGGCTCGCTCCCCACCTTCCCCAGCCCGCCCCTCCGCTGGACCGAAACCCAGAAGAGTATGGCGGCCAAATCCCGGAAGGGTGGGTCCTCCGGCCGGTAGCCGTGGATCTGACCTCCAGCGTTGCTGGAGTGCACGCCCAGGGGCCCACTGCTTCTGGACCAGGAAACGCGCATCGTCGGCCTTTGCATGGTCGTGGGCCAAGGGGACAGCAAACAGGTCTGTCCAGAAGGAACCCGTACGCAGTTCGGACGCGGGCAGATCCGGTATCCCGGTCTTCGCCTTCGCGGTGCCCAGACGTACCTGGCTCTCGGGTGGAAACGGTGGTGCCAATTCGTGGGGGGCCGGCGGCCGGGCAGGGCTCCTGCCCGGCCGACCGGGGATACCGCAGCCGGTCGGGGGCCTCTCCCGTCACACGTCGCAGCTCCTACAGCGACGTTCGGCGCTCCGCGCCCTGGGCGGGCCCTGGCGGGGCCGGGACGCCGACCAACCGCAGCTGTTCGCCGAACGCCACCGGCTACGGCGCGTCGGAGCCCTGGACACCGCCCTGCGGGTCGTCACGTTCCTATGCGCTGTGCCCCCGCTGCAGGTTTTCTGTCCTCACCGGAGCCGCGCGCCGAGGCCGGCATCTCCGGACGGCCCCCGCCCGGCGTCCGCGTACGGACCACCGGCGCGGGAGGGCCTCCGGGACCCCGTCTACTCGGGTTCCTCCCGGTCCTGGCGGTCGGACTGCGGCGGCCGGGTGGTCCGTTTCGACCGGCGGCCGGGGAGCTTCGCCGAACCGGTGCGTGCCGGCAGCGTGCCGGGCGTCCCGGTCGGATGGTCCTGGTCGACGTAGGGATCGCGCAGCACGGGCGGTTCGTCGAGGGCTTCGGGCTCGACGACGGTCTCCGAGGTGTCGTGCTCGTCCTCGTCCTGGCGGCGTTCGTACTCCTCCGGGGGCAGGACCTTCTTCCACGTGCGCGTCCGCATCGCGGGCAGCTCTCCGGCGTCCTCACGCAGGGCCCGGTGCATCGCGTACATCTGGAAGTAGCCCATCACGAAGAACGGGAGGCCGACGAGGACGATGATCTTCTCGAGCGCTTCCAGGCCGCCGGACCCGGAGAACACCAGCAGGGTGGCGGTCACCACGGCGATGGCGACGGCCCAGAAGATGCGCTGGCCCAGCGGGTTGAAGTCCTCGTGGCCGTTGGCCATCGTGTCGGTCACCAGTGCCGCGGAGTCCACCGAGGTGATGAAGAAGACCACCACCAGGATGATGGCGACGACCGAGAGGAGCGTCGGGGCCGGGTAGTGCTCCAGGAACGCGAACAGCGCCCCGGGGACGTCTCCCTGGTCCACAACGCTTTCGACCAGGCCGCCCCCGCGGTTGAGCTCGATGTCGAAGGCGGAGAACCCGAAGATGCCGAACCACAGCACCGAGAAGCCGGCCGGAACGAGCAGCACCCCGGAGACGAACTGGCGGATGGTGCGGCCCTTGGAGATCCGGGCGATGAAGATTCCCACGAACGGTGACCAGCTGATCGTCCAGGCCCAGTAGAACACCGTCCACTCGGTCTGCCATCCGGTGTTGGCGAAGGTGTCGTTCCACAGGGCCAACTCGGGCAGGTTCATCACGTAACGGCCCAGCGACTCGATGGTGCCCCGGAGCACGAACAGGGTGGAACCCGTGAACAGGATGAACGCCAGTACGCCCACGGCCATCCAGATGTTCACATTGGACAGGACCTTGATACCGCGGTCCAGGCCCAACGCGACGGAGATCATCGCGACCCCGCCGACGACACCGATGATGACCAGTTGCCAGACGGCGCTCTCCGGGACGCCCAGCACGCGGTGGATCCCGCTGTTGATCTGCAGGGCGCCCAGGCCGAGGGAGACCGCGACGCCGAAGACCGTGCCGACGATGGAGACGACGTCGATGAAGACGCCGATGGGACCGTGGATCCGCTCGCCGAGAATCGGCTGGAAGATCGAGCTGACACGCGGCGGCAGATTCCGCTTGTGGATGAAGTAGGCGAAGCACAGGGCCGGCAGGGTGAAGATCGTCCAGGTGTGCAGGGTGAAATGGTAGAACGTGAAGTTCATCGCATCAGCGGCGGCTTCTGCCGTTCCCGGTTCGATGCCCAGAGAGGGCCCCCGGGGCGGATCGCCGAAATGGCTGATGGGTTCGGCCACACCCCAGAACATCAGGATGCTGCCGATGCCGGCGGCGAAGAGCATGGCGAACCAGGCCGGTCCGGAGTGCTCGGGAACCTCGTCGTGGGGGCCCAGTTTCACCCGCCCGAATCTGCCGAGGGCGATATAGATCAGAAAAACGAGGAACAGGGTGAGACCGAGGATGTAGAACCAGCCCAGGTTGGTGTACAGCCACTCCGAGGCGACGGTGACGGCTGCGTCCAGCGGCTCGGTGAAGACGATCGTGACGAGCACGAACGCGATGATCACACCGGCCGAGCCGAAAAAAATCGGCGGCGAGGTCCGCAACCGTAGGACGTCGTGCAAACGGGTCAGCATGTGATCCTTTCTTTGAACCAAGGCTTGTATCGAAGCCGGATGTGTCTCCTACCCCGCCTGAGCGTTGTTCGGCATGTCCGAGCCCGAAAAGATGGAGGTCTCCGACACAGGGCTCATCAACCGAGAAGAACCGGAACGTCCGGAGATCTGTGCACACCCTAACGACGACGGTGCGGCCAGGGTCGCCCGACGCGCAGTGGCGTGTACGCGCTGTTGCGTCGACCGTGGCGCAGGGACACCCGACGCCTGGTGCCGTGTGTCGGGGTGCCGGGACGGTGCCGGCGGGCGGGCGCGGGCACCTCGCCCGTCCACCCGAACGTGTCGGTGGTCCGGCTGTCCCGGCGGGGACGCACAGCTACCGCGGGATCACACGGGGAGGCGGAAGCATGAACCCGGGACCTGACGACGCCTCCGCCTTCGACCGACTCCGAGAAGCGAGCGGGGCATTCGGCGGGGAAGGCCCGAAGAGAACGGCCGGTCATCGGATCAAAGGACACCTTGGGATTTTCTCACCGGTGACCCTTTCTGCTGGTCGGGCCATGGCCGCGGCAGTCGGCCTGTTCGCCGGGAACCACGATCAATCCCCGCCGGGAAATCCGTGGAAAAAGTGCCTTCCGCAAAGGGTTTTGGAGCGATCTTCCGGGAGTACACTCCTGGGGTCCAAGGTACTGCTGTGCTCCCGCATACCACGGGTATGGGTCGTCCCCTTTCGTTCCAATCCGGGAGTGGCGTTGACGGTCGAGATCTCTGTACTCGGCGACATCGAGATGCGGATCGACGGGCGCCCCGTCGATCTCGGGCACATGAGGCGGCAATTCGTGTTCGTCGGGCTGCTGGTCGACGCCGACCGCCTGGTCACGGTCGACCAGCTCATCGACCGGGTCTGGGGCCCACGCCCTCCCGACGGGGCCCGCTCCTCGCTGTACAGCTACGTCTCGCGGCTCCGCTCCGCACTGGGCGCGGTCGACGGGATCACGGTCGATCGGAGGCCCGGCGGCTACATCCTCAAACTCGACGACGATGCCACTTCCGTAATCGACCTGTACCGTTTCCGTGAGATTGTCGCGAGGGCGCGCAATTCGGCGAACGGCGAATCCGCACTGGCCCTGTTCGAGGAGGCGCTGGGCCTTTGGCGGGCCGACGCGTTCGGGACCCTGGACAGTACGTGGGTCAACGAGTTCCGGGAAAGGCTCCGGCTCGAACGCTTCCGGGCCGAATTGGACCGCAACGACCTGCTCCTCCGCCACGGAAGGCAGGCCGAACTCCTGGGCGACCTCTCCGACCTCGCACAGCGGCACCCGCTCGACGAGCGCCTGGTCGGCCAGCTCATGCTCACCCTGTACCGGGAGGGGCGCGCCGCGCAGGCGCTGGAACACTACGAGCGCATCAGGAGGATGCTCTCCGAGGCGATGGGGACCGACCCCGGCGCGGAGCTCAAGGAACTGCACCGCAAGATCCTGCACGCGGACCCGGCCCTGGACGCGCACGACGTGTCGGACGCGTCCGCGCCGGACCCCGATGCACGGCCGGCTCCGGCACCCCCGCCCCTGCCCATGCAGTTGCCGCCTCCTCCGCCGCTGCTGGCCGGGCGCCGGAGGGAGATGGCCTTCCTCGACGACACGCAGGCCCCCGGGGCGCTGCCGGTCACCGTGGTCTGCGGTCTCGGCGGGGTCGGCAAGACCTCGCTGGCGCTGCGCTGGGCGCACGACAACCTCGACCGCTTCCCCGACGGCCAGCTGTACGTGAACCTGCACGGCTTCGCCCCGAGCGCGCCCGCCACGAAACCGCAGACCGCCGTCCACGACTTCCTCACGGCCCTCGGGGTGGACCAGCAGGCCGTCCCGTCCAGCGCCGAGGCGCGGTTCGGCCTCTACCGCAGCATCGTCGCCCACAAACGGATGCTGATCCTGCTGGACAACGCACGCGATGCCGAACAGGTCCGCCCCCTGATCCCCGGGTCGGCCTCCTGCACCGTCGTGGTCACCAGCCGCGAGCGGCTCAGCGGCCTGCTCACCACCGGGGGCGTCCGCGTCGTCGCCCTCGACCCGCTCACCTCCGCCGAGGCGCGCCAACTGCTGACGGCCCGTGTCGGGGAGCGCCGAGTGGCCAGGGAACCGGAGGCGGTGGACACCATCGTCGCCGGCTGCGGGCGGCTGCCCCTCGCCCTGTCCATCACCGCCGCCCACGCCGCCGGCAGCCCCCACCTGCCGCTCGCCGAACTCGCCTCCGAGCTGAGGGAGGCCGAGAGCACGCTCGACGCCCTGGACACGGGCGATTTCGCCACGTCCCTGCGCAGCGTCCTCGACGCCTCCTACCGGGCCCTCCCCGAACCCGCGGCACGGCTGCTGGGCCTGCTCAGCGCGGCGCCGGCGCAGGACATGGGGGTTCCGGCCGCGGCGGCGCTCGCCGGGCTCACACCCGCCCGGACCAGGCAGCTGCTGCGCACCCTGGGGTCGGCCCATCTCGTCGAGCAGCCGATGCCCGGACGCTACCAACTCCACGACCTCGTCCGCCTCCACGGCAGGGAGCGGACCGAACAGGACCGGTCCGAGGAGGAACGCCGCGAGGGCCTGTCCGCGCTGGTCGACTTCTTCGTCCGCACCGCGGCTCTCGGGAAGCACCTGCTGGCGCCCCAGGAGATCCTGTCGGACGCGGTCGTGGAGCCGACCGAGGAACGCGCGACCGCCTACGGGCTGACGGGGGAGGCCGACGCACTGGCGTGGTTCACCACCGAGCGCTCCCTGCTGCCCGCTGTCATGCGCCTCGCACAGGACCTCGGCCTCCACCGCGAGGTGTGGCGGCTCGCATGGGACACGCACACCTTCCTGCGGCGCTGGGGGGACGTCGACGACTTCGTCGGCAACAGGCGTGTCGGCCTGGACGCGGCCACCAGGGTCGAGGGGCCGGACGCCCCGACCCTGCGGGCGATGGCCCACCGGGGCCTGGCGACCGCCCTCATCCAGGCGGACCACCGGGGGGAGGAGCCCTTGGAGCACCTCGCGCGGGCCGTCGCCCAGTTCGAGGAGTCCGGGGACCTGCTCAACCAGGCCCACACGCACCAGATCTACACACGCTTCGGGCTGCACATCCGCGACGAGGAGATGGCGCTGGAGAACGCGGAACGCTCCCTGGAGCTCTACCGCCGTGTCGGCAACGCCACGTGGGAGACCAGTGCGCTCAACAACCTGGGCTGGACCCTGGCCCAGTTCGGCCATTACGAGAGTGCCCGGTCCCACTGCCAGGACGCGCTCAAGGCCAGCCGCGACCTCGGCTACAAGGTGGGGGAGGCGGCCTGCCTGGACAGCCTGGGCTACATCGCCACCCGGGCGGGCCGCCACGAAGAAGCCGTCGAGCACTACCACGAATCCCTTCCGGTGCACCGCGTCCTGCGGGACTCCTACGAGGAGGCGAACACCCTCAGCGGCCTGGCGAAGGCGCACCTGGCCCTCGGCGAACCGGGCCCCGCACGCGAGGCATGGACACAGGCGCTGAAGCTCTACCGCGAACAGCACCGCACGGAACAGGTGCTGGAGATCGAGGAGAGGCTCCGCGAACTGCGGTGATCCTCCCGGGCCGCCCGTTCCCGTGCCCGGGGCGCGGAACGCCCGGGCTCCCGCTGCGGGCCCGGTCCCCTCGCCGGACGCGGGGCGGACCGGCAGGGGCCCGCCCCTCACGTCGCGGCGGAGGGGACCGGCGCCGGGCCGCGGGTCCGTCCCCCCGCGGCCCTGCGCGCCGCCGCTTCCGGCGGCGCGGTCACTCCGCCGGGGACCGCAGCACCGCGCGCAGCCGGTCGACGGCCTCGGCCGCCAGCTCCTCGGGGGAGCGTCCGGCGTGGTCGAGGGGCAGGAGCTCCCGCAGGGGCTCCGGCGTCCCCCCGAGCCTGATGTACGACTGGAGGACGTCCCTCCACGTCCGGGGTTTGATCGCGAACGACAGGTGCAGCGACGGCTCGTCCGTCGCGGCCCCGGCGTGCGGGTGGCCGCGGGGGATGTAGAGGGTCTGCCCCGGCCGCAGGACCGTCTCCAGCACGGGGTCGAACTCGGGCCGGGCGTCGCCGCAGGGCGTGGCCGGCCACCGCTCGGAGGGATCGCCGACCGACCAGACCTTGGACCCGTGGATCTGGCACAGCAGGCCGCTGGCCAGGTCGTAGTGCGGGCGCGCACCCGAGTTCCCCGCGGGGGTCAGGAAGGCCGCGCAGTAGATCCCGAACCCCAGGTCCTCCTCGAGGCCGGAGGCCAGTGCGGCCACCTCGGGCACGAGCAGGCGCACCTCCTCGAAGATGATCGTCGCGCCGTCCTCGTAGGCCCTCAGCAGGGCCGCACCGTCCGCGAAGGGCTCCCGGCCGGGGCCGGGGCGCTCACGGGCCGCGGAGTACTCCTGCTGCGGTACCGGCGCGCCGTCCCGGAGCAGCCGGAAGCACGAGACGGGAAGGCCCGGGGTCCCCAGCAGGGAGAAGGCCCTGTCCAGGGGGAAGGCCCGCGCCACGTCCGCGGACGCCTCCGCGACCGCGGGTGCGTGTTCCCAGTGTTCGAGGAAGGCGTCGGTGTCACCGACCAGGCGGCCCAGGGTGGGGCCGTGGCTCCTGAGCTCCTGCCGATCGGTGGTTGTCGTGGGTGTCATGCGCTCTCCAGTGGAAGGGTCGGACGCGCCCCGGCGTCGACCTCGGCGGGTCGTCGGGCGCGGGGGTCGTGGTTCGCCGGTCACAGAAGGGAGGGGCGGGGGAGCCGGCCCGGGCCCTGACGGGGCGTGACCGCTGCCGGCCGCGGGGGAGGGGGCCTCCCTCGCCGCGGCCGACGACCCGGGCAGCCGGTTCCCGGGGGCCTCCGCGGAGCGGCGGGTCAGGAACCGGCGCCGACACGGGCCCCTCCCCCCTCTCCCCGGGTGCGCTCCTCCTTGGGCCGCCTGGTGGCGCGGTGCATCTGCGGCGGCGCCGACCAGAACGTCTCGATGGGGAGGGAGCCGTCACGCGACCGGACGTCGGCGCGGGCCGGAACGGGGAGGACCTCGAAGGCATCGCCCTCGACGCTCACCAGCCGGTTGTCGAAGGAGAACACGCCGGGCGCCCCCCGCGCGGCCAGTTCGCCCGGAACGGTGAAGGAGCGCCCGCTGTTGACGTTGGTGAGCATGGTGGGCCGCCCGGGGGTCGCGGCGATCAGCCATTCACCGCTGTGCGAGGAGCGGATCGCCGCCGGGACCGTGCCGAGCCCCAGCGTGTAGAGCGTGCCGGGCCGGTCGGCCTCGGTCCGGTGGAAGTGCGCGGTGTCGGGTGACTGCTCGGGGACGGACCAGACCCCGCCGAGCACCTCGTCGTAGCACGCCAGCCGGTGGTTGCCCGTGAAGGACAGGGACGAGGTGTCGGTCCGCGCCGTGCGGGGGTCGAGCTTGTGGACGGTGCCGTCCGCGAGGACGCACAGGATCCGGCGGCGGCGGTGCTGCCAGGCCAGGACCAGGGGAGGGGCGCCGAGCCGCTGGGACGACACGGTCCCGGCCGCCGAGAGCAGCGCCAGTTCCGACTCCGAGGCGGCGGCGACGAGGGTGGCCTCGTGGCCGGCGGCTCCCCCGGGCTCGAGGAGCAGTGAGCCGGGTTCGGCCGAGCACACGCTCCGGGTCCCCGCGTCCGGACTCCACGACCGGACGTCCTCCCCGTCGTGGACCAGGAAGCGTCCCGTTCCGGACCCGGCGTGAACGGCGGTCCCCCGTCCCGCGTCGACGATCTCCCCGGAGCGGTCGGCCCCCAGCTCCATGGCGCGGACCAGGCCCCCCGCCGTGGTCCAGGCGCACCAGGTGCTGTCGTCGTCCACCGCGATGCCGGCCCGGCCGGTCATCGGGCCCCCCTGCTGGCGGCCACGGTCGTGATGGTGGGACCGATCCAGACCTTCTGGGGCGGGCAGGGCCGCTCACCCTCCTGGATGCGCACGAGGGGGCAGTGCGCGCCCTGGCAGGAGGGCCGGAAGAAGCACGAGCGGCAGCCGGAGTCCTTGGCGTCGTCGTTGTCCACCCACAGGCTCATCAGCTCCGGGTCCAGACCCAGGTCGCCGTCGGCGCCGAGCTGTCCCACCGCGTTGCGCGGGTCGCGCAGGGCCACGGTGCACTTGTTGACCAGGCCGTTGGGGCGGATCACGAAGGACCACGGCGAGGCGGCGTAGCAGACGGATCCGTTCGGCTTCAGGAACACGTCGTCGGCCGGGTCCAGGCCCGCGTCCAAGGCGCTCGTGCACAGGCCGAGCTTGGTCATCTCCGCCTGCTTGCCGGAGAAGGCCTCCGAGTCCTCGCCCTGGGGGCCGCCCCAGTCGCCGACCGGCCGGTAGATGACCCGGAACCGCTTGTCGTGCGCGTACAGCCGGCTCATCTCCTCGATGAGCTCGGGCACGTGGACGCTGTTCTCCTCGGTGAAGTTCGTGCGGATGAGGGCGCGGAAGACCTTGTCCGTGCGCGACATCTCCGTCAGGTTGGCGACGATCTCGTCGAAGGTCTTGCCGCCGCCCATGAGGAAGCGCGAGGAGTCGTGGGTGTGCGCCGGCCCGTCCAGGGTGATCTGGTAGCTGCTGATGCCGAGTTCGATGCAGCGGGCCGCCACCTCGGGGGTCAGGAGCAGGCCATTGGTGGTGATGCCCGCGCTGTACTCGACCCCCTCCTCGGCGCAGAAGTCGAGGAAGAACGTGCTGAGCTCCTCGATCACGTCGAAGGCGACGAGCGGTTCGCCGCCGAACCAGGAGACGGTGAGCTTCTCGATGCCGTGTTCGCGGCGGTAGCGCCTGACCAGGGCCTTGACGCCCTCGCGCACATGGGTCGCCATGCGGCCCAGCGCGAAGTCCTCGTAGCAGTAGGTGCAGCGGAAGTTGCACGCCTCCGTCGGCATGATGATCAGTTCCAGGCGGTCGGTCCGGTTCTTGCGCCGGTCGCGCAGGTCGTCGGCGGCGGCCAGCTCGTCGTGGGAGGAGGAGACGAGGAAGCCCTTGGCCACCAGCGTGTCGAATAGGACCCTCTCCTCCGAGTCCGGATCCGGTTGGGAGAGCACGCTCTTGCGGTTGTGGAGCAGGGCGTGGACGCGCTCGCCGAGCGGGGACCCGACCTTGAAGACGCTTCCCCGCATGGAGTTGTAGAGGACGACCGCGCCGATGTCCTCGGCCTTGGTGACCACGTTGAATCGGGAGGGACGGAACGTGCCGTCGGGAGCCTTGTCGGGCATGGTCGATCCTCTGTTCGGAGAGTCGTACGAGCAGGGCCCCGCGGCGGGGTCTCGGGATCTTCCGGCCCCGCCACGGGGCCTGTGGTGCTTCGGTCGCCAGCCGTTCGGGCCGGGCCAGAGACGCCTGCTAGCAGTTGAAGTCGATGAACGAGACCTCTTCGTCAGCGGCGGACTCGGTGATGATCTCCTCGAACTCCTGCATGGGAACCATTCCTCTCTGAGATTCAGCGAAATTGACTCGGGAAGTCCAATGTGGCCGGCGCTGTCTTTCCCGGGTGAAGCTTTTGCCTTTGCGGGGCGGGTTCGCGAACAGTGCTCATATTAGGACGCCATATTTTTTCCTGTCAACCCTCTCCGAAGTGTTTTCCGCTTTGGGGGCGGGCTCCTTTTCCGGGCAGGCCGAAGAAGCCGAATGGCCTCTCTCGGGTTCGGCTTTCTGGGCTCTCGGTATATCGCTTCTGTAATTCCTCCTGCTGTATCTCTCCTTTTTATTGTCCTACGTGTTCCCCGTGTTACTCTTCGCGGTTTTTCAGCGAGCCGTTCCCGGTGTTTCCCCCGCCGTGACCGACGAGCGCAGCGCGCGGCGGTCGGGCTTGTCGGTCCTCGTGCGGGGGAACTCGTCGAGCAGGTGGATCTCCCGCGGCCTCAGGTGCACGGGGAGGTGGTCGCGCAGCGCCGCGCGCACCTGGGCGAGCGCCGCCCCGCCGTGCCCCGGATCGGCCACCGCGAACGCGACGAGCCGGTCGCCCCTGGCCTTCCCGGTGGGCACCCCCACCACGGCGGCCTCCCTCACGGCCGGGCAGGCGGCCATGACGTCCTCGACGAACCGCGGGGGGAAGGTCTCCCCGTGCACGACCAGGGACTCCTTGATCCTGCCCTCGATGGTCAGGTGGCCATCCCCGGCGAGGGAACCGCGGTCCCCCGTGCGCAGCCACCCGTCCCCGGTGAAGGCGTCGGAGTTCGCCCCGGGATCGTCCAGGTAACCGTCCATCAGGCCCGGGCCGCGGAGGTGGACCTCCCCCGTGTCCGGGTCGATCCGGGCGGAGGAGCCCTTGACGAGGGGGCCCACCGTGCCGGGCCGCCAGTCGTCCGGGACCGACTGGGTGACCCACGCGACCGTCTCCGAGAGCCCGTACCCGTCGTGGATCGGGCCGCCGACCACGTCCACGTAGCCCTCGACCAGGGAGACCGGGAGCACGTCTCCGCCGCACCCCCGGAACCGCAGGCCGCCCAGGGCGGAGGCCAGGTCCCGGTCCTCGCGGGCCGCCGCGAGCAGGGCGGCGTACATCGAGCCGACGCCGTCGAGGGTGGTGAACGCGCCGCCGCGGAGCAGGCCGGCCACCCGGTCCATGCTCAGCCGCGACTCCACGTGCAGCGCGAACCCGTGCGCCAGCCAGTACTGGACCACACCCCACCCGTAGGAGTTGAGCAGCGACATCGGCACCAGCATCCGGTCCCCGGGACCGACCCCGGCATGGGCGGCCACCGTGTGCCGGTGGTAGTCGATCGCACCGCGCGACAGCTCCACGGCCTTGGGCTCACCGCTGCTCCCGGAGGTGTAGAGCAGGGTGTGCGTGGTCTCGGCGAACGCGGGCCGGCCGTCGTCGGCGACGGCCGTGACGGCCGTCGGCCCGCCGCCCGCCCCGGGCGCGACGACGGCGGCCACGCGCCGGGTGCACCCCATGCGGCGCCACCGCTCGCCCTGGCAGAGCACCGGAGACCCCAGGGACTCGGCGGCCAGGGCCGTGAGCACCGCGGTGTAGGCGTCGTCGCGGCCGAGGACCACACCGTGCCCGGGGCCCGCGCCGGCGGAGGACAGCGCCCGCGTCAGCGCCCCGGCGTCCTCTGCGAGACGGGGCCCGGGCACCTCCTCCCCGTCGATGAAGAGCGTGCCCGTCATGTCCGACTCCTTTCCGGGGATGCCGCGGACCGGCCGCCCACCCGGGCCGGGCCCGCGCCGGCCGTCGTCAGACCCCGGGCGCGGCCGTCGGGCGCCAGGACCGTGACGTCGAAGTGGTCCCTGGTCAGCCGCTCGAACAGGTTGCCGGGACCGATCACGTGCACCCGCCGCACGCCCAGCTCCCGGAGCCGGCCCACCACGAGCGGGAAGTCGACCGGGGTGACGCAGTCCTGGAGCAGCGTGTCGCGCAGGTCCTCGGCGCTGTCCACCAGGACGCCGTCGGAACCGCGGACGAAGGGGACCCCCGCGTCCCGGAAGCGGAACGCCGCGGTGCCCTCGGCCGTCCGGTCCCGGAGCCCGGCGTTGGACGGACTGTGCTCGGCCTGGGGGAAGGTGAGGACGGAGACCCCGCCCCCGGCCCTGACCTCGCGTTCGAGGAGGGGCAGGTGCTCCGCCGACACGTTGAGCAGGTGGATGGTGTCGCTGAAGTGGCCGGCGACCTCGGCCCATCCGCCCTCGGACTCGACCCGGGCCCGCAGCTCCTCGAGGCGGTCGCGCCCGACCCGGTACACGAAGTGGGACACCCTGCCGTGGTCGGCCGCGTTCCACACCTCCTCGGACGCGGCCACGGCCTCGCCCATCCGCATCATGTCCGCGAAGGACAGCGCTCCCACGTAGTGCAGCGCGGGGAGGTGGCCGATGCTCGCCGCCGTGCAGAGGCGGGCGTCCCCCTCCTCCGACCTGATGCGGTCGGCGAGGGCGGCGCACGTGACCAGATAGGCCTGCCGGGCCTCGCGGGAGTAGGACTCCGAGGTCCGTGCGAACCGCGGGAGGATGCCCGCGCCCAGCACCTCCTCGGCCTCCTCCAGCCGGGCACGGGCGTAGGGGTCGGTCTCCAGGAAGTCGCCGGTCTTGGCGTGCAGCGGCGGGACCGTTCCGCCGAAGAGGACCGCGCTCATCGGTGCTTTGCCATTTCTCGGAGGAAGGACGGCGCCTGGTCGAAGCGGATCACGTCCGCCCCCTTCGCCCTGCCGATGAACGTGAAGGACTTGGCGATGAAGTGGCCGGGGCCCACCACGACGAACCGGGTGATTCCCAGCGCGAGGAGGTGCTCGATGCCCTCGGCCCAGTACACGGTCCGCGTGTACTGGGTGATCAGGGCCTCGCGCACCTCCTGCGCCGTGGTCAGCGGGTGGGCGCCCATGTTGCAGATGAGGGGGACCCCCGGGGCGCGCACCAGGTCGGCCTGTTTCCACTCGGCGGCGAAGCGGCGCTCGGCTTCCGCCAGCATGGGGGAGTGGCCCGGCGGGCCGTGCGGGATGCGCACGCCGACCCCGCCCGTCTCCGCCGCCAGCTCGTTGACGGCGGTGAGGGCCCGGCCCTCGCCGGACACCACCATCTGGTCGTCGCCGGTGACGGCGCAGGGCGCCACCTCGAACCCCTGCCCGGTGAGCTCCCCGATCTTCGCGTGCACGGCCTGGAGGTCCACGCAGTAGCAGAACGTGCTCCCGTAGTCGCGTCCGGCGAAGACCTCCTCCTCGATGGCGGCCATGGTCCGCACGGTGCGGACGGCGTCGGTGAACTCCAGCGCCCCGGCGGCCGCGGCGGCGGTGATCTGCCCCAGGCTGAGCCCGGCCGTGTACGCGGCCCCCTCCCTGAGCCGCGCGGGCAGGGACTCGTACAGGGCGATGCCCAGGGCGACCGACATGGGCCGGATGAGCGGACCCTGGTTGACCAGGTCCGCGTCGGCGGAGTGGAAGGCCCCGACCAGGTCGGCGCCGATCGCCTCGGAGGCGTCCTCCAGCCGTCGGCGGACCCGGGGGAGGGCCTCGTACAGGTCCCGGTAGTCCCCGGGGCGCATGGCCACCTGGGGGTTGAACAGGACGGCCGTCCTCTGTGTCATCTGGTCTTCGCCATCCCCCGGATCACCGACGTGAGCCCGCCGTCCACGACCATGGTCTGCCCGGTCATGTAGCTGGAGCCCTCGCGCGCCAGGAACACGACGGCCTCGGCGATCTCCTCCGGCTCGGCGGGACGCTGCAGGGGGATGCGCTCGTTGACGATGATCTCCAGCTGGTCCTGCGGGAACTCCTGGATCATGCCCGTGCCGCCGGAGAGGCCGGGGGCGACCGCGTTGACCCGGACGCCGTGCATGGCGAACTCGGCGGCCAGGGAGGCGGTCAGGCCGGAGAGGCCGGCCTTGCTCGCGCAGTAGGCGCTCAGCCCGCCCTTGCCGACGAGGCCGAGGATGGAGGAGACGTTGACGATGGCGCCGGACCGCTGGAGCATCATCGGCAGGGCACAGGCCTTGATGCAGTTGTAGGCGCCCACGAGGTTGGTCTGGATGACGTCGTTCCACCCGTCGGTGGACTCGGTCGAGACGATGGTGCTCGCGGTGCAGATCCCGGCGTTGTTGACCAGGATGTCGATGCTCTTGTGCTCCCGGACCAGGCCCTGCACGGCCTCGGTGACCTCCGCGTAGTCGCGGACGTCGATCTTCACCGCCTGGGCCGTGCCGCCGAAGGCGCGGATCTCCTCGGCGGTCTTCTCCGCGACCTCGGAGCGCGAGAGGTAGCCGACGGCGACGCCCGCGCCGAGCTCGGCCAGGCGCAGGCACACCGCGCGGCCGAGGCCGCTGCCGCCGCCCGTGACCAGGGCGAATTTCGAGTCGAGTTCCATGTGCTTCTCACGGCTCCTTCGTGTAGGACCTGGTGATGTCGTCGAACCGCCGGTTCTGCATGTAGTCCCGCAGCAGCGCGCGGGCCTCGGCCTTGTCCGAGGCCGGCACGGTGTCGCCGAAGAAGGCGTCGCCGGTCATGCCGCTCTCGTCCGCGCCGTAGTACTCGTCCCGCAGGTACGAGGTGACGATCGCGTCGTGGTACCGGCCGTCGAGGAACAGGTAGTCGCGGAGGACCCCTTCGATGACCATTCCGGACTTGACCAGCATCCGGATCACCCGGGCGTTGAAGGCGGCCGTGATGAACTCGATCCGGTGCGCGTTGTGCGCGTGGAACAGTTCGTGGACCAGCAGCCAGGACGCCTCTCCGCCGCACCCGGAGTCCCACAGCTCGCTGTCGCCGATGACGCCGCCGACGGTGTAGCTCCCCGGGTACTTGCGCTGGCGCCACTGCACCAGGCCGACCGGGACGCCCTCGTGGGTGCGGACCATGGCGAACTTCTCGGGCCCGGACTCGATGGCCGCGCGGATGCCGGACGTGCTGGTGAACCGCTGGGAGCTGCCGGTGCTGAGGGCGCCGACCAGGCCCTTGCGGAACCACTGCGCGACGAGGGGGTACTCGTCGTCCTCGATCGCGGACACGCTGACCAGGGCGCCCCTCACTCGGAGCCCCCCTCGCGCCCCGCGAGGAACGCCGCGATGGAGGCGGGGGTGCGGAAGGTCTCGGTCGCGATCTCCGAGACGTCCAGGTCGTAGCGCTTCCGGAGGACGGCGAGGAAGCGCAGGACGTCCATCGAGTCGATGCCGTGGACGCACTGCGGGCCGAACAGCTCCTCGTCGCCGCCGATGGACTCCGGCGCGGCGTCGATCTCGAAGAGCTCGACGTAGACCTTCTTCACTTCGCTTTCGTAGGACTCGGTCGTGCGCATTTTCAAACCCCTGTCGTTCTGGAGAGCTTTGGCTCGGTGTGTATTCTTCTGCTGGTTGCTGTTCATGGTCGGAAAAGCTTGGAGCGGGCGATGACAAAGGAATCCGTCGTGACGGAGACAATGGTCCTGGAAATCATTCGGGAGGCCGTTGACGGTGAGGGGGGACATCCCGGGAGGGAGGAACTCCTCCAGGATGTGGGGGTGGACTCCATCGCCGGGTACGAAATTCGCCTGCTGATCCGGGAACGGTGCGGTGCGCAGGTGTCCGAGGAGGAGTTCGACGGGCTGCGCAGTGTGGGGGACCTGCTGGATTTGCTCCGGTGCCGGGGAGGTGCGCCGGCGGGGCGGGGGACCGCGCTAGACGCCTGAGCCCTGCTGGCGCAGGCACATGCTTCCCCACAGGAAGCCGGCCCCGATCACGGCGAACACCGTGTGTTCGCCGGGTCGGGGGCGCCCGTCCCCCCTCAACCGGTCCAGCACGGTGAAGATCGTCGCGGCGCCGGTGTTCCCGTACTCCTCGATGGTGGTCACGGCCTTGTCCATCGGCTGCCCCAGCGCGTCCATCAGCCCGGTCACGAGGTTCTTGTTGGCCTGGTGGAACACGAAGTGGTCGATCTCGTCCGCGGTGAGGCCCGCCAGCTTCAGGGTCTCCTCCATGTTCGGGGGGATCTGGGTCATGACCTGCCGCCACACCTCGGGCCCGTCCATCTGGAGGAACTGCCGGCCCGCGCCGACCACCTCCGGCCCGAACGGCTCGCGCGCGCCCCCCGCGGGGACCTCCACCGCGTGGGACAGCGTTCCCCCCAGGCTCCACGACAGCACCCCGCTGCCCTCCTCCACGGGTCCGAGGACCGCGGCCCCCGCGGCGTCCCCGAAGAACACCCGGGTGGTGCGGTCCGCCGGGTCCGTGATGCGGGACAGGGCCTCGGCCCCGATGACCAGGACGCGTCGGAAGTGGCCGTTCTGGAGCAGGTGCACCGCCGTCCACATGCCGTACAGCCCGCCGGAGCAGGCAGCCTGGTTCATGTCGAGCGACACCGCCCCGCGCGCGCCGATCCGGTCCGCCACCGTCAGCGCAGTGGAGGGGAGCAGCTGGTCGAAGGTGAACGTCGCGACGATGACGCAGTCGATCTCGTCGGCGCCCGTCCCGGAGTCCTCCAGGGCGCGCAGCGCCGCGGCCACGCACATGTCGGACGTGTTCTCGCCCTCGGGCAGGAAGCGGCGCTCCCGGATGCCCGTCCTGGACACGATCCACTCGTCGCTCGTGTCCAGGTGGCGGCCCAGGTCCTCGTTGGTGACGACCACCCCGGGCACGTAGGAGCCCACGCCCAGGATGCCGACGGGGACCTTGTTCAGCAGGGTGTTGCCGGAGGTGGTCGAGATGTTCTCATCTGGTCTCATGGCGCTTCCTTCGCGCTGGGGGGCGCTTCGTCGGAGGACTTCCCAGCCGGGCGGTCCGGCTGTCGGGGGAAGGAGGTCAGCTCACGGGTGGCGGGCAGCGCGGTGACGAGCGCGGCCACGCCGAGCAGGAGCAGGGCGAAACCCGAGAACAGCAGAGGGGTGCCGGTGTACTGCACACCGAACCCGGCCACCAGCGGACCGAGCGGTGCCACCACCCCGGAGATGAACGTGCACGCGCTGCCCACCCGGGCCTGGAGGCGGTCGGGTGTGGTCAGCAGCTGGTAGGTGCCGAGGATGATGGAGAGCAAGGGGGCCATGGCCACGGCCACGGCCAGGGGGAACACCACGCTCCAGTGGTCGACGAGCGGGATGGCCGCCACCACCGTCAGGGGGAGCACCCAGAGGGTGACCAGGACCAGGGTCCTGGGGGAGAAGCGCCGGAGGAGGGCGGAGGCCCCCAGCGCCCCGCAGATCCCCCCGAGGCCGACCGTGCCCAGCACGGCGCCGATCGCCGCGCTCCCGACCCCCGCGTCGGCGCCGACCATGACGACCGTCAGCATCACCCCGTTGATCACCAGGTTCGGGGCGGCGCCGGCGAGCAACAGGACCTGGAGCGGGGGGCGCTCCCCGATCCAGGAGAACGCCTCCGTCCAGCGCCGGTGCCGCGGCCCCTCCACGGACGCCGCCGGCTCGCGGGGACCCTGCAACCTCTCCCGGACGAACACCAGCCCGATCGCCGCGACCGCGTGGCCCGCGGCGGCGGCGCCGAACGGCAGGACCCGCGACACCGCCATCAGCCACCCGCCCGCGACCGGCCCGAGGATCGACGCGATCTGGTTGCGCGCCTCGTTCTGGCCCACCGCGGCGGACAGCTGCGAGGGGGGCACGATGTGCCGCAGCGCCGCCCGTTCGGCGAAGCGGTAGCCCTCGTGCCCCACCACGTCGACCAGTGCCACCGCCACCACCGCCCACAGCAGCAGCGTGGAGTCGCCGACCACGACCAGCACCAGGACCAGGAACCCCATCGCCAGCGCCCGGGACCCCTGCGCGCCGATCATCAGGGCGCGCCGGTCGACCCGGTCGGCCGCGGCTCCGCCGGGAAGCCTGGCCGCGACGGCGGCGGCCCCCAGGGCGAAGGTCACCGTGCCGACCAGGGCCGGGGTGCCCCCCGAGTCCAGGAGGATGAGGGGGTAGGCCACGGCTCCCATCCCGGGACCGAACTGCGCGACGAACTGGCCGGTCCACAGGATGCGGAAGGACCGGTTGCGGCGCAGGGGGACCGGCCGGGTCTCAGGTCCGGTCACGGAGCGCCTCCGCGGGTGGGACGTCGCCCGCGCGCCGCGACGCGAGCACGGACACCAGCGTGGAGAACACGAGGGTGGCCCCGATGATCACGACGAGCACGGCCACGGGGACCGTGTAGGTCACCCCCGGCAGATCGACCCGCAGCGAGTCCACGAGGCCGGGGGACACGGCGAAGCCCAGCCCCACGCCGAGCGCGATGCCGCTCACGGTGACCACCAGCGACTCGATGAGGAAGAGCCGACGGATCCCCGAGCGCTGCATGCCGATGGCCCGCAGCACCCCGATCTGGTTGCGGCGCTCGGTGATCGACCTGATGCTCACCACGCCCAGGGCCGAGCACCCGACGACGAGCCCGAAGCCCATGAAGGCCATCAGCAGCCACTGCACGACCCCGTTGGAGGAGGCGCGGAACTCCACCTCCTCCTGGAGCGGCGTGACCGTGACCCCGTGGTCCAGCAGGGCGCGCCGGGCGGCGAGCGCGACCTCCCCGACCTCCTCACGGTCGTCGGCGGCGACGAACCAGTGCGTGGGGGAGGCGTCCTCGCCGGTGATCCTGGCCAGCCCCTCGGTCGAGGTCACGACGTCCCCGAGGTACTCGGCGCTGCGGTCCACGACCCCGATGACGCGCAGCGTGGTGGTGCCGCCGTCGGGACCGGCCACCTCCAGGCGCAGGTCCCCCGGCAGCTCCTCGTCCAGGACGTCCACGCCCTCCAGCTCCAGGTCGCTCCCGCCGCCCACGAAGGCCGCCGAGTCGCTGGGGATCATGGTCCCGGAGACGACGGCGGTGTTCGGGGAGCGGCGCAGCTCGTCCCAGACCTCCTCGGAGGAGTCCAGGCCCGGGGCCCGGAGGAAGACCGGGTAGCGGTTGCCGAGGAGGTAGTCCTCGTCGGCCCCCCAGACCCCGACCTCCTCGGCGCCCGCCTCGGCGTCGATCTGGCGGGCCCGCACGGAGGCGTCGGCGTACCCGCCGATCCGGCCCACCTCCGAGGTGTCGATGTGCGGGCTCTCCTCGAACACGCCGCGAAGATCCGGGGGCGCCCCGCCCGGGGAGACCCAGGACGCCTGGAGGTCGAACCCGCCCGTCACCGACCGGTGGTCGGCGTAGATCTGGTTGACGGCCGCGGTGACGAAGCCGCTGAGGGTGATCGTCAGGACCACGATGCTCAGCATCGCGATCGTCATCCCCGAACGGAGCCGGTTCCGGACTGAGTAGGCCACCGCGATGGGGACGACCGAGGTCATCCTCGGCAGCGGCGCCAGGAGGCGCCGCAGGGCCCGCTGCACGAGGTCGTCGTTGGACACGAACAGCCAGACGCCCGCGCCCACCAGGGCGATGCCGGAGAGGAAGAAGATCGTGATGCCGGACCCGGTCTCGCCGAACAGCTCGCTCGGCAGCGACCACAGGACGATGACCGCCACCGCCCCCGCGGAGTGGGCGAGGCGCTGCGGGACCCGCAGGCGCGGAAGCCCGGCGCCCAGCGCCCCGCACACCAGGGTGAGCCCGGTGAGCGTCTCGGTCGCGGTCCCGTTCCGCACGCCCAGGGCCGCGGTCGCGAGTCCGGCGAGCAGGGCCAGGACCGGCAGGACCACGGCCCGGCGCCGGGACCGGGGCGGAGCCTCGGCCCCGCGCAGCGCCGCAACGATGTCCACCTTCGAGGCCCGCAGGGCCACGAGCGCGAAGACCACCGCGATGACGCCCACGCCGATGAGGTAGGCGGTGGCCATGGCCACGGGGTCGAACCCGAACTCCAGGCGCGGCGGAGGCAGGGCCGGGTCCGTGACCCGGTCGCTGAGCACACGCGACGCGCCCGCCCCGACCGCCCAGCCCAGGAGGGTTCCGGCCGCGGACGCCAGGACCGCGTACCCCAGTCCTTCGAGGGCCAGGACGAAGGCGAGCCGCCCGCGTTTCATGCCCATGGCCCGCAGAACGCCGAACTCCGCGTGGCGCTCGCCGGCCAGCATCATCACGACGAGGACGATCAGGAGCACGCCCGCCACCATGGACAGCTGGCTGAACAGCAGGAACAGGGTCGACAGCTCGGTCGTGAGGCGGTCCGCGCTCTCGTGCGCGGAGGCGCGCAGGGGCTCGGCCTCCCAGTCGTTGGCGCGGGCTAGGGAGGACAGTTCGCCGTGGACGGGGTCCTCCCGTTCCTCCCAGGTGACCTCGCGGTCGTAGGCCAGGGTGACGGCGTTGACCCGGCCGGGCAGGTCGGCGATCTCCTGGAGCTCGCGCAGGGACACGACCGCGGAGGCGGGAGGCGCCAGAGGGGCGCCGGTCTCGTACACGCCGACGACGCGCATGGTGCGGCCGGCGACGGTGAGGACGTCCCCGCGTTCCGCGCGCAGGTCGCGGGAGGCGGCTGCGCTGAGCAGGATGTCGTCCTCGCGGAGGCCGTCGCGTGCCAGCGGTTCGCCCGACGAGTCCACGAGCCGGACCGCGTCGTCGTTGTTCGCGGCCCCGACCACGGTGAGCCCCGGTTCGCCGCGCTCGGTTCGCTCGTGCTCCACGGGGACGGGGAGGCTGAGCAGTGAGGAGACCGTGGTGCCGGGTTCGTCCAGGGCGTCCTCGATGGAGCGGACGTCGTCGGAGTCCAGGGCGGGCGGCCCGGTGTCGGCGGCCTCCCCCGCCTCCTCCGGCTGCTCCGGCTCCTCCCGGTCGTCCGCCTCCACCGGGGTCACGACCGCGTCGACCCCGCCCAGGTCCGCGGTCTGTTGGGCCCGCATCGCCTGGTGGAGTGCGGCCTCCAGGGTGAAGGAGGCGGAGAACAGCAGGGCGGCGAGGGACAGGCCCAACGCCACGAGAAGGGTCTGGGCCGGCCGGCGGAAGGCGTTGCGCATGGCGATGCGCACGCTCAGCCGGCCTCGCGGGGTGAGCGCCACGAGGGCGATCAGCAGCAGCGGAGAGGCCACCGCGACCACGAGGGTGAGTGCGTCGCTCATCCGTCACACCCCCGGCGAGGCGTCGGAGGGGCCGGAGGCCGGGCGCGCGGAGTTGTCCTCGACGCGGTCCACCCGGCCGTCGGCCATGTGGACCTCGCGGTCCCCGTAGGCGGCCACGTCGGGGTCGTGCGTGACCATGATCAGCGTGAGGCCGTCGGCGTGGAGCTCGCGCAGCAGGCGCAGCACCTCCGAGGTCGAGGCGGAGTCCAGGGCGCCGGTCGGCTCGTCCGCCCACACGATGGCCGGATCGTGCACGATCCCGCGGGCGATCGCCACACGCTGCTGCTGGCCGCCGCTCAACTGGGAGGGGAGGTGGCGGGAGCGGTCGGCCAGGCCCACCCGCTCCAGGGCGGAGAGCGCCCTGGAACGCGCGTTGCCGGGACGGGCCCCGCCGAGGAGCAGCGGCATCTCCACGTTCTCCAGCGCCGAGAGCACCGGGATCAGGTTGTACCCCTGGAAGACGAACCCCATCCGGCGCGCGCGCCGGACGGTCCGCTTGCGCTCGGAGAGGGCGTGGATGTCCTCGCCCTCGACGAGCACCGTGCCGCCGTCGATACCGTCCAAACCGGAGGCGCAGTTCAGCAACGTCGACTTTCCGCACCCGGAGGGCCCCATGATCGACACCCATTCGCCTTCGGCGACCGTCAGCGAGACGTTTCTGAGCGCGGAGGAGGAGGCCTGCCCCTCTCCGTACGTTTTCGTTATGTCCTTCACATGAATGACTGGGGTGGTCACAGATCGCCTCGCGGTCGTCGCGGTCGGTATGAGCATTGCCGTGGAATGAATTACTTTGTCGCGTGTATCAGCGGCGCTCTCGCAGGTGACAGGCTTCGTGACAGTCGGACTTTACTCTCCGTGACTTCGTGGATTCGATTCCGTGGGCCTGATGTCAATGTGCTCTTGCGGGTGTATTGATAATCCGCTCCGCTGTGCCATGATGGGCGGATGCCAAAAGTTGTGGACAAAGAGGAAAGACGCCGCCGGATCGTCGACGCGCTGTACAGGATCGCCGCCGAGAAGGGTGTGGAGGGGGTCAGTATTCGCGCTGTCGCAGCGGAGGCGCAGTTATCGGCGGGTGCGGTCCAGAGAGAGTTCGGCACCAAGGAGGAGCTGCTCCACTTCGCTTTCCAGGTGATCGCGGACGAGATCACTGCGTGCTTCGGGGTCTTCCAGGACGGGGTCGGGCGTCCTGCTTTTCCGGAGGTCCTGCGACAGGTGCTCGTGGATCTGCTGCCCACCGACGAGCGGCGGCTGGCCCAGGTGCGGGCCTGGAACGTCCTCTACGCGCGCGCCGTGGTCGACCCCGCGTTCGGGGAGGTGCTCTCGGTGCTGGACGACAGGCTCCGCGCCGGCTTCCTGCGGGCCCTGGAGCACGCGCGCGTCGAGGGCGAGCTGTCCTCCGTGAAGGACCCGGAGGCCGTCGCCGAGCTGCTCCTGGTGACCGTCGACGGACTGTGGGCGGGGTGCGCGAGGCTGTCCGAGGGTGACCGACCGGACCGCCAGCTGGCCGCGGTCGAGGCCGCGGTGTCCTGGCTGGCCGGGTGACGCCGCCGACCGTCCCCGGCGTGCGCGACCCCCGGGCGTCCTGAGGCGGGTCGGAGGTGGCGGGCGCTGAAGCGCGCCGGGGGGATGGCCTCCATCAGGGCAACTCCTCACTCTCTCCACGGGACCTGCGGCCGTGTGGACGGGCACAGGAGACGCCGTGGTCTACCGCCTGTTCGCGAGCATGTAAGCAATCTTCCAGCGGCGCCTTGCGCGTTCCTTGCGCGAACCTTGAACGGGGTTCGGACGGGTGTTGCCCGGGTGCTCGCGCGGCGTGGCCGGCTCTTCCCGGCCCTGGTGGACCCGGGAGACCAGCGTGGGAGCCGTCCTGGCCACCAACCGGTCCAGGTGGGTCTGGACGGCGGTGATCTCCTCGTCCGGGTCGTGCACACGCCTGGCTATAGCTCGCAGCCATTTTCGTGGCCTGAACCGGCTCATGCAGTCGGGTGGTATCGGGGCGGAGCCCGGCGCACTGGGACGTTTTACCGAGCCCGCCACGCGCGGTGATCTGTTCGGGCACCGGTGCGGGTGCGGTGGCCAGTGTGTTTTGCAGCTGATCGGGCCTTCACCGCGGAGTTGCGCCCCAGGGAGAGCAGTCTGATTGATTCGACGGTGCCGTTCGTGCTATTGGGCCTGGCGGTGGCTTCTCCAGACAGCACTTTGCGTGCCGCTGCTTCGGCATCGATCGCATCGGCCTTGCCTCTACGGGCTCTGGTGTGGGGGTGGGGTGTGTTGACCTCGACCACGTCGTCACCGGCGTCGAGCAAGGACCGGGGCCGACCGGGACGACCGGACCGGTCCTACTCGTGCCCGCGACCGCGGAGCAGCCGCTCCGCGGTTCTATTCACCACGCGCACCGGGTAACCCCCCGTGAAATCGAACGCGAACAGGGCGACACCGCGTTGGTCGGCGTACTCGACGGCGGCGTCCGTGTAACGCGAGGAGGTGAAGAACACGGCCACGTCACCGACCCGGGCCGCGCCGACCAGCTGTTGCACCTCAGGGCGCCCAACGCCTTTGGAGTCGTAACGTTTGACCTGAGCGGAGATACCCGATGCGGTGACATCGATCCCCGCGTCACCCGACGGAGGCGTGGCCCGGGCGCCCCGGAAACCCTGGCTCCGCAGCCACTTCGCCACGAATGTCTCGGCCTCTGTGGGCGTGTGGATCCGCGTCCGTGCGTGCTCCCGCGCCTCCTGCTTCCTCTCCTGCTCGGCTGCGGCCTGCGCGTCCATCACACGCGCGAGCCAGTCCTTGGGCCGGGCCGCCGCCGTGTCCTGGCCCCTTTTCGCCCGCCTGCGCCTGCGCAGAGCGGCGAGCGCCCAGTACAACAGCAAGCCGCCCACGGCCGACGGCCCAAGAGCGTCGATGAGAGCCGGCTCCTCGGAGCGGTATTCCACGAACAGGGCGGCGGAGAACGCCACCGAGACCAGGACGAAGACCACCGTGGATCGTTCTGGCCCGGTCCGGATCGCGGGCGAGCTCGCCTCGCCATCCGAAGACGACGCGGGGGAAGAGGGCGAGGGGGATGGTTCTGGAGCCACTCTGTGTCCTCTGCTGCCGAGGATGCCGACTCTTTGCAACAAATCAAGAAGAGATCAAACAAGGAAAAATTGAGCATATAGGACATACCTTGACCGCGTCCGGACACGGCCACTGCCGGGTTCGCCACAGGGCGACCGACCCTTGCTTGTCCTGCTCATGCCCCCGAACCCGCGCAAGGGCAAGAAGTAGGCCGACCACCGCCGCATCGTCAACGGCATCCTGTTCCGTGCCCCCGTGAGGAAGAACCAGACGTCGAGGTTCAGATCGCCGACCTTGTCCAGGCCGCACTACGGGGCCGCCACCGCCTCCTCGAGGTGGAGGAGGTCAAGCGCCGCATCGGTGCCGGGGTGCGCATCCGGGAAACGGTGCCGACCGTTGCGGCGTGGCCTGAGAATCCAGAAACACGGCTCCACAAAACTCAGGACATGCCACCCGGTACATGCCAGAGCCTCCATCACACCCGGAACAAGACAGTGGTCTAACACTCGGTTGACGGACGGGCAGATCGACATCCGTGTTCAGGTGGTCCAGTTGGCGTGGGAGACGGTGATGACGACGCCGAAGAGCGTGGCCGGGCAGCGCAGCATCACTTTGACCGGGACACGATCAAGGTCCTGCGCACATGGCGGCGCTTCCAACTGGAGGCCAAACTCCAAACGGGAAAGGAGTGGACGCACACGGGGTTGGCGTTCACCCGTCAGGACGGGTCGGAGTGGCATCCGGCGCAGGTCAGTGACTGGTTCCTGCGCATCTCCCGTGCGGCGGGGTTGCCGCCGATCACGCTGCACGGGCTGCGCCATGGGGCTGCCTCGCTCGCGCTGGCCGCGGGGACGGACGTGAAGGTCGTCTCCAACGAACTGGGGCACGCGACCGTCCACTTCACTCAGGACACCTACCAAACGGTGTTCCCCGACGTCGCGAAAGCGGCGGCCGAGGCCACCGCGTCGCTTCTGTGCGGCGCGCCGGTTCCTGTGAAGGCTCCGGTGTCGTAGCCGGACCGGAGAGCGCACCCGGAGCGACACGGCCCCAGTAACCCCGGGCCAGGATGTGGGTTCACCCGCCCTGGCCTGGGGTTTCCTCATGCCCGAGGGTGCCATCCCCTCGGATCAAAGGTCCTCTGGCCGCGTGTGGACCGTGGGGAATGGTTCCTCCAATTCCTGCGCCTGTACATGAAGGCAGCGAACGTACACAATCAGCTTCATGTCGCCGGACCCGCTTTCGTCGTATCTCGCCGAGACCTCCACATTCGTTGCCGACATCGGATCAGTGGTCTGGGTCGCAGGTGGTTTCTCCCAGAACGGAAGCGCTGCCCTGGTGTGGGGGGTCTGCTTCCTTGTGGTTCTGGGGTCGGGGATAGGGCTGGTCCACCGAGCACTGAGCCACCCGAAGCCCCCTCCGAGCACCACTGGGGGCCAGGGCGGAGTGAGTAGCAGGATCGATGGTGACGTGACCGGGACCGCAGTGCAGGTCGGCACCGTCATCGGCGGAATCCGTATCAGCGCCGAGCGTCACTCAGTCCCGGCCCCTTCCACGGATATGGAAGCGGTCCTGTCCACCGCGGTGCCGGTCCGCGAAGCCCTGCCCCGCCGACTGGGCGTACATGCTGCCCGCCCCGGTACCGACGACTCGGACCTGCCCCCGTACGTGCCACGCGACGCTGACGAGCTGATCCGGCGACGTGTGCGCACGGCGGCGGAGGGGGGAGGCGCCGTGCTGCTGGTAGGCGACTCCACCGCAGGCAAGTCCCGTGCCCTACTGCACGCCCTGCAACAGACGGTGCCCGAACGACACCTGGTCGCACCGTTCCCAGACACCGACCTCCCTGCTCTGGCCGACCGCATGAAGACCACACCACCTGAAGGGGAAGGCGAGCGCTGGGTCCTATGGCTCGACGACCTCGACCGCTACCTAGGGCGTGATGAGAAGGGGCTCACCGAAAGCGTGCTGAGGGTGCTCACCGCTGCGCGGACCGTCGTGGCCGCCACCATGCGCAGTGAACACTACGACGCCTACCTGGATGCATCCGGCGACGCACTGGGCGAGATGAACGAGGGCGCGGACGAAGCCCGCCTGCTCCGGCGGATCGACATCGTGGAGCTCGACCGTGTGTGGTCACCTGAAGAGGTCCGGTGCGCCGGAGAAACACCTGACCAGCGGTTGCGCGAGGCTGCAGCAAACCACGGGGTGCACGGTATCGCCGAGTACCTAGCCGCAGGTCCAGACCTGCTGGCTGAATGGCGTCGCGCCCGGCGGCACACCGGGCGGGGCGGGCACCCCCGTGGCCATGCCATGGTCGCCGCAGCCATCGACCTCGCGCGCACCGATCTGCGAACGGTGCTCACCCGGGAACTGATCTGGCGGGTCCACACCGCCTACCTGACCGACGCAGCGGCACTGCATCCCGAGCCGCTCGACGAAGCCTGGGACTGGGCACGGAAGATCCGTCTGGGGGCCAGCGGCCTGTTGGTACCTGAGTACGGAGGAGGCAAGGGGGGATGGCGTCCCTTCGACTACCTGGTCGAGGCCGCCGACACTTCGATTCCCGAGGCCGCCTGGCAGGCGGCGCTCGACTATGCCTCGGACACCGGTGAACACATCCGCGTCCTTTCAGCGGCCGACCGCTTGGGAAACCGCGAATTCGCGTACTCAGGGTCGCGCTCCTTAGCCGACACGGGGCATGTCGGGGCAATGAGACTCCTGATTCATTGGGAGCGGCGTTCCGGGCGCTTCCGGGAGGCCGAGGAGTGGTCCCGCAGGGCCGTGGCCGCCGGGAGTATCGGTGCTATGAGAGAGCTCGGCCATGCACTCCGGATGCAGGGGAACGCCGATGAGGCGGAGGAGTGGCTGCGCAAGGCTGTCGACCACAACGACCGGTTTGCCATGAACGGTCTCTACAGCCTGCTCCGTGAGCAGGGGCGGACCGAGGAGGCCCTGAGCTGGTACCGAAAATCCGCTCTCTCGGGTGACCCGCTGGCGCTCTATGGATACGGCCGCATGCTCGCCGACCAAGGGCGTCCTGATCTGTCCGAGCAATGGTATCGAGAGGCCATCGATCACGGCCTAGACTCCGCTATGGTTGACCTCGGATCATTACTCCAGGAGCAAGGGCGTTTTGATGAAGCCGAGGAATGGCTCCTGAAGGCCACTGGGAATGGAGATGAGAATGCCGCTGCCGCGCTCGGAGTTATGTTGGTTGAATGTGGACGTCCTGCGGAATCAGAGCCCTGGCTCCGCAGGGCGGTCGCCAGCGCCGTTCCAGTTATTGAATGGCTTGCAGTAGCGCTCATGCAGCAGGGAAAGGATGCAGATGCTGCAGCCTGGATCCGCGAATACGGTGACGAATACAAAGCGTCCTTAGTGTCTCTGCTTCTCTTCGCTGTGGGAGGGGGAGAAGAAGTGGCACGGTGGGAGAAGATGAAGGATAAGTGGTGCGATCCTGATTCCGACTAGCAAAATGCCGTCATTCCGATGGTCTCGGGTTCCGGGCTCTGGTTGGTGGGCGCCGAAAACCTTAACGGCCGTGCGCGGCCTGTGGGGCCCTACGGCGTACATGGCGGCCCGGGCGGGCGTCGGGGCGGCTATGGGGCGTTGGTGGGCGGACGCGGGCCGTCCCGGCTCGGTGCCCGTAGCGTCACGGGATGGCAAAATGCTCCGTGAGGTCCTCGTCCACCTGTACCGGACCTTGTACTGGGGAGCACACGGGGAGTATTTCAGGCCCCGAACGACGACGAGGACCTCTTCCGAGATCCTCGTGAACCCCGTTTGAACTGGGGTTTTGTGGCGCACCCGGCAGGATTCGAACCTGCGGCCATCGGATGAGAAGTCCGCTGTCGAGACGCTGCAGGCCGGCCTGTGCGACTCAGACGTCGCAGCTCTGGCAGCGGCGCGTGGCGACTCGCGCCGTGTTACCGTGCGTGGCCTGAGCGGGGCTCCCCTCGCTGATGCGTCTCCACAGCTGAGGGTCGGGTTCGGGGATCCACCCCCACTGCGGTGCCGTGACCTCGTTGTCGTTCTGGTGCATGCAGCCAGGGCGGTGGGCCACGCCACGCGGTGAGACGAGGACGGCGCCGGCGGGGAAGACGGAGCCCGCCGCCACGGTGCCGGTACGGGTCCGAGCGGTCCCGTCGTCCTTGCCGAGGGAGCAGGCGCAGCCGCCGCCGATGGGGAGTTCGCAGAAATCACAGCGTTCCATGGGCCCCATCCTGCGCGACCCCTGTGACGATCGGGTGTGAGGCGCACGTCCTGAGCGGGAGGCCGCCGACGTGTTGCCTGGTCCGGGAGGCATGGCCGGATACGGCCACCTTCGGAAGAGAAGGTGCCAGGGGAGCGAACGCTCTGTCCCCCGAAGGGGGCCCCGGGGCCCTCATCACTCGTCGGCCCCCGATAGGGGGACGGGTTCTACGGTCCGGCCCGCAACACCTGAGCGTCGCCACACGGGGCCGGGCGTCAGTCCGCGGGAACGCTCTGCGAGAGCACACGGGTCCGCAACAGCGGGACGGCCCTGGCCATCACCGCGGACATTGCGAGGCAGTAGCCGCCCAGCGCGGCCAGCTGGGCGGGGTAGGGGACCCCCGCGTCGATGAGCAGACCCGCCATACCGGGACCGGCGGCGGAGGCGAACACCAGGACCGCCACGACCACCGACCGGATCGAGCCCAGGTGCGCGGTCCCGTAGACCTCCGGCCACACCGCGCCGAACAGGCTCAGGGAGAGGCCGTTGGTGACGCCGTACAGCGCCATGAAGGCGAACGCGCCCCACTGGCCGGCCACCGAGGCCAGCACGACCAGGCCGAACCCGAGCGGCAGCAGGTAGACGGGCACCAGCCGCATCGCGCTGAACCGGTCGACCAGCTGTCCTCCGACCAGGTTGAACACGACGGTGGTCACCGCGTACACGGTGAACGCCGCGGCGAACGCGGCTGGCGCCCACCCGCGTGACTCCACCAGGTACACCTGGTGGAAGAACACGGTGTTGCCGATCAGGGCGGGAGCAGCCATCGCCGCCGCGACCAGGTAGAAGCAGGGGTCGCGCAGGGCCTGGCGGCGGGTCCAGTCCCGTGCCCGCAGCTCCCGGCCTCCCTCCAGCACGGGGTCGGGTTCGCGCTCGGCGCTCATGAGCGCCGTGACCGGCCAGACGAGGACGAGCAGGAGCACCGCGGCCGCCCACCAGGTCCCGCGCCATCCGGCCAGGGCGGCGAGTGCAACCACGGCCAGGGGCAGGAGCGCTTCTCCGGTGTTCAGTCCCAGCGTCGCCACCGAGGTGGCGCGTCCCCGCTCGCGGCCGAACCACCGGCCCATGAGCGTGAACGAGGTGTGCGTCATCATCCCCTGGCCGAACAGGCGCAGGAGGAACAGCGCCACGAAGAGGGCGGCGACGTGTGACGACAGTGCCATCGCCGCCGCGCCCGCGGCCAGGAACGCGAAGACCCCCAGGACGACCCCCGCCGTGCCGAAGCGGTCGACGACCGAACCGATCTGCGTCAGGGCCAGAGCGCTCGCCAGGGTCGCGAACATGAAGAGCGAGCCGAACTCCCCGTGGGAGAGGCCGTACTCCGCCCGGATGTCGCCGGCGGACAGCGAGACGAAGAAGGTCTGTCCGAAGGAGGACATGAGGAAGAGCGCGAACCCGCCGAGGAGCCACCGCCGGTTCGAGTGCAGGAAACGCAGGTAGCCGGACATGCCCACTCTTCGCTTGTCGTGTTCCGGCCCGCTCCGGGACCGGCCGGTCTCCTCGTGGGCCGGGCCCCAGGGCCCGGAGGGAGAGACGCAGTCGCGGCCGATCCTAGCCAGGTCCCTGACCCGGCCCCTGCGGCGGGTCCGGCGCCGCTCCGTCCGTACGGGCATCCGCTTTGGGAACACACGGGAAGCTGTAACCGGTTGTCCGAAAACACCACCTTTGGAGTTCGGAGGACGCGCCGGGGCCCTCTTTTTCAAGAGGAGTTCATGTCGTGTTATGTCATCGCCTTTCGGTCAAAAGGGATGGCTGTGCCTTGCGTATGGTGCGGTCAATACTGTGGGGTTTTTCGTCATCCTTTGTCACGTTACGGGGGTGGTTTGAACTGGGGTCGAAGGGGGAGAACGGAGGATTCTCTCGGGTTCTTCATGAAAGGTCGAGCATGGGCAGTGGGTTTTGGTAACCCCTGTTCGGAGTGGGAAAAACGCGATTCCGCTGCGATGTCCGGCGGCGCTCTCCTAGGGTGATCAGCGGTTTACGGGACGCGGGCTCTGGGGCCACCAGGGT
Source organism: Nocardiopsis sp. NPDC055824 (assembly GCF_053616335.1). Taxonomy (NCBI): domain Bacteria; kingdom Bacillati; phylum Actinomycetota; class Actinomycetes; order Streptosporangiales; family Nocardiopsidaceae; genus Nocardiopsis; species Nocardiopsis sp. NPDC055824. The sequence goes on along the minus strand of NZ_JBSHDN010000001.1, from coordinate 76,101 downwards.
CGGGCGACTCACGTAGGCGTTCAGCCAACCCTCCTTCCCCTCGCCCGTCCCGTGGGCTCCCCCGAGGACCCACGGGACGGGTACAACGACCACCACGAGGAGAGACTCCGCGGATGTCGATCGACTCAGCCCCCGAGGTACGAACCAGCGAGCAGCGGAGCCTTGCGACCGCAGCGGCGCGCAACCTCGCCACCACCACCAAGTCCGTGCCGCAGATGCAGGGCATCAGCTCCCGCTGGCTGCTGAAGATGCTCCCGTGGGTCCAGGCCGACGGCGGCGCCTACCGGGTCAACCGGCGCCTGACCTACACCATCGGCGACGGCCGGATCGACTTCGAGCAGACCGGCTCCGAGGTCCGCGTCATCCCGGCAGAGCTCGGCGAGCTCCCCGTGCTGCGCGGCTACGAGGACATGGAGGTGCTGCAGGCCCTGGCCGGGCGCTTCGTCCAGCAGGAGTTCGAAGCCGGGCAGGTACTGGCGCAGGAGGGGACCCCGGCCGACCACCTCTACCTCCTGGCGCACGGTCGCGTGCACAAGACCAGCAACGGCCACTACGGCGAGGTCAACCGCCTCGGCGTCCTGGCCGACGGCGACAAGTTCGGGGACCGCTACCTCCTCGACACCGACCCGGTCTGGGACTTCACCGTCAAGGCGGCGTCCTCCGGTGTCCTGCTGGCGCTGCCCCGTCGCGAGTTCATCGCCCTCCTGGACGACTCGCCCAGCCTCCAGGCGCAGGTCCAGCACTTCCTGTCCGTTCCCGAACACCGGCAGAACAAGCACGGCGAGGCCGAGATCGCCCTGTCCTCCGGCCACGTCGGCGAGACCGAGCTGCCCGGCACCTTCGTGGACTACGAGCTCAAGCCCCGCGAGTACGAGCTGAGCGTGGCCCAGACCGTGCTCCGGGTGCACACCAGGGTCGCGGACCTCTACAACAAGCCGATGAACCAGACCGAGCAGCAGCTGCGGCTGACCATCGAGGCGCTCCGCGAGCGCCAGGAGTCCGAGCTGGTCAACAACCGCGACTTCGGCCTGCTCCACAACGCCGACTTCAAGCAGCGCATCCAGACCCACGAGGGCCCGCCCACCCCGGACGACCTCGACGACCTGCTGAGCATGCGCCGCAACACCCAGTACATGTTCGCCCACCCCAGGGCCATCGCCGCCTTCGGCAAGGAGTGCAACAAGCGGGGGCTGAACATCGGCACGGTCGACGTCAACGGCCACCACCTCCCCGCCTGGCGCGGCGTGCCGCTCCTGCCGTGCGGCAAGATCCCGGTCTCGGAGCACCACACCTCGTCGATCATCGCCATCCGCACCGGCGAGGACAACGAGGGCGTCATCGGGCTCCACCAGACCGGCCTCCCCGACGAGGTCGAGCCCGGCCTCAACGCCCGGTTCATGGGCATCGACGACAAGGCGATCATCTCCTACCTCGTCAGCACCTACTTCTCCGCCGCGGTCCTGGTCCCCGACGCCATCGGCATCCTGGAGAACGCCGAGGTCCGGCCCCGTGCCTGAGCGCCCGACACTGTCAGGGAAGGAGGACTGAGACGGTGTCACTGATGGCCCGGATGTCCGCCTCCACCGCCACACACAAGGCGGCGGACCTGGTGGACGCCCTGCTCCGCGACTCCAACCGACCCGGAAGACCGGACCTGCTGGCGCCCCCGGCGGTACCGGCACCGCAGGAAGGCGTGCCGGAGGGACCCGCCGCTCCGCGCCTCCCCGGCGGGCCCACGGGGCTCGGCGTCTCGGCGGCCACGATCCGGCTCCCGGCCCCGCCCGCCCGGCAGCGCGCCGCGGTTCCCCTCGGGATTCCGGCTCCGGGCCGCACCGGCGTCGGAGCGCGGACCGTCCCGCGGATCCCCGCGACGCCGCCCGGCGCCGGGAGCTTCGGCTCCCACGGGGGCGGGCCGTCTCCGGACACCGCCCGCCCGGCGGAGTCCCGACGCCCGCCAGCGGACAGCGCGTCCGCCGTGCCCGTGCTGTACTGCCCGCCGGCCCTCCGCGACGACCCCGCCCTGGGCGACGAGGTCGACGACCGGCTCGTCGAGTGGGCCGCGGAGGTGGGGGTCTACCCCGGCCAGCTCGACCGTGTCCGGTCGGCCGGGTTCGGACGCCTCATCATGCTCGCCCACCCCGAGACGGACGACCCCGACCGCCTGCTGGCGGCGGCCAAGTGCGCCCTGGCGGAGTGGTCCGTGGACGACCACTACGTCGACGGCGAGGTCGAGGAGGCGCAGCCCGAGCTGCTCGGGCAGCGCCTGGCCATCGCCCACTCGGTGATCGACCAGGCCCACCTCCCGCTGAGCTACGCGCCCCAGCTGGAGGAGGTCGTCCAGGGCGACCCGGTGATGGTCGCCCTGCGCTCCAGCCTGAAGAACCTCGCCCGCTACGCCTCGTCCGCCCAGGTGCGCAGGCTCCGGCACGAGCTGGCCATCATGTTCGTGGCCTACAACCAGGAGGGCGTCTGGGCGGCGACGGGGCAGCGGCCGCCGGTCTGGGAGTTCCTCATGCACCGGCACGAGAACAGCTTCGTGCCCTGCATGGCGCTCATCGACGCCGTCGCCGGCTACGAGCTCCCCGCGGAGGAGTTCTCCGACCCCAGGGTGCGCCGCGTGTTCACCCTGGCCGGATCGGCGACCGTGATCGTCAACGACCTGTACTCGATGGGCAAGGAGGACCCCTCCGACTTCAGCGTCCCCCGGCTGATCGCCACCGAGGACGGGTGCTCCGAGCGCGAGGCGATCGAGCGCACCGTCGTGCTCCACGACGAGCTGATGCACACCTACGAGGCGGAGGCCTCCGCCCTCGCCCTCACCGGCTCACCCGAGCTGCGCCGGTTCCTGGCAGGCGTGTGGGCCTGGTGCGGCGGCAGCCGCGAATGGCACGCCCGCACCGCCCGCTACCACGGGACGGGCACCGCCTGAGGGGGATCACGGCCCCCTGCACGTCACCACCGCGGCCCGGGCCCTGCCCGGGCCGCCTCCGGAAACCACCACAAGGAGTACACGCGATGACCACCACCATGCCCTCCTCGGACAACGTGCTGCGCACCGACTACCAGAAGTCCGTCGCCGCGTACTGGAACGCGGAGAAGGACCCCGTCAACATCCGCCTGGGCGAGGTCGACGGCTTCTTCCACCACCACTACGGGATCGGCGACTACGACCCCTCCGTCCTGCAGGGGCCGGAGGAGACCCGCGAGGCGCGCATCATCGAGGAACTGCACCGCCTGGAGTCCGCCCAGGCCCAGGTGCTCATCGACCACCTCGGCGACATCAGGCCCGAGGACCGCATCCAGGACACCGGCTCCGGCCGGGGCGGTACCAGCTTCATGGCCAACCAGCGGTTCGGCTGCTACGTGGACGGCGTCTCGATCTCCCAGCAGCAGGTCGACTTCTCCAACGAGCAGGCGCGCGACCGGGGCGTGGACGACAAGGTCCGCTTCCACTTCCGCAACATGCTGGACACCGGCTTCGAGACGGGGTCCATGCGCGCCAGCTGGAACAACGAGTCGACCATGTACGTCGACCTCTACGAGCTCTTCAGCGAGCACGCCCGCCTGCTCCGGTACGGCGGCCGCTACGTCACCATCACCGGCTGCTACAACGACGTGACCGGCGGACGCTCCAAGGCGGTCAGCCGCATCGACGAGCACTACACGTGCAACGTGCACCCCCGCAGCGCCTACTTCAAGGCGATGGCGGCCAACAACCTCGTCCCCATCAGCGTCGTGGACCTCACCGCCGACACGATCCCCTACTGGGAGCTGCGCGCCCAGTCCTCGGTCGCCACCGGCGTGGAGGACCCGTTCCTGACCGCCTACAAGGAGGGCAGCTTCCACTACCTGCTCATCGCCGCCGACAAGGTCTGACCCCAGGCCCGGCGCGCGGGCGCTCGCCGGTCTCGCACCGAGCGCCCGTACCGATCTTCCAGACCCCCCGTAGCCCACAGCCCGGGCACCGCAACCGCGGACGGGGACGACGGGCCCGCGACGCGGGCCCGTCACCCCTTCCCGTCCGCCCGACCGAAGGATCCACATGAGCACGCACCCCGCCGCCGGCCGCCCCGGAACCGCCGCCACCGTCCCGCCCGGAGACCGCCCCGACGGCCGGATCATGCTCGAACTGGTCGACGAGGCGGGGACGACCATCGGCACGGCCGAGAAGCTCTCCGCGCACCTGGCCCCCGGACGGCTCCACCGCGCCTTCTCCGTCTTCCTCCTCGACGAGCACGGCCGGCTCCTGCTCCAGCGCCGCGCCCTGGGCAAGTACCACTCGCCCGGTGTGTGGTCGAATACCTGCTGCGGCCACCCCTACCCCGGCGAGCCGCCGTTCGCGGCCGCGGCCCGCCGCGTCGGCGAGGAGCTGGGCGTGGCGCCCGCGCTGATGCGCGAGGCCGGCACCGTGCGCTACCACCACCCGGACCCGGACTCCGGGCTGGTCGAGCAGGAGTTCAACCACCTGTTCGTGGGCCTGGTGGACGGCGTTCTGAGCCCCGACCCCGACGAGATCGCCGAGACCGCCTTCGCCGACCCGGAGGAGCTGGCGAAGCTCGTGGGCGCGGACCCGTTCTCCGTGTGGTTCACGACGGTGCTCGACGCGGCCCGGCCGGGACTGCGCGAACTGGCGCCCGCAGCCGGCTGGTAGCCGTTCCCGGCCCCGGTGCGCGCCGGGGGCCGTCGGCGGCCCGATCGTCCGGCCGACGGACCCCGGGGCCCTCCGCGACCGCGCTCAGCCCGCCTTCGCGGTCAGCCCGGTCAGGAACTCCTGCGTCTCGGGGTCCGTCGAGTACAGGACTGTGCCCCGCATACCCCGTGTGAGCAGCACCTTGTAGGTGTTGCGGATGAGGGCCTCCGCCTCGGTGTCCGTCGTCTTCTTCCCCATGGCGGGATCCTTGTTGGCCATGCGGTCGATGACCAGGCGACCATCCCGGAAGAGCAGGTCCGGCCCGAGGATCACACCGGACCAGTCGTACTCGAACCCCTGCGCCGTGTACACACATCCCACCTGGTCGAATCCGCCCTCCTCGGTCGCCCACAGGGCGCTCGGGGGCACCCCTGGAAGCCATCGGTCCAGGCGGCTGTTCCACGGACGTTCCCAGTCGCCGATACGGACGTCGTTCTCCAGGGGACGGTCCTTCTCGGCCTTGCTCCAAGTCCAGCAGTACCCGGCGCTCAGCCGTGCGGTGTACCCCTGCTCCAGGGTGGGACGCAGGGCGTCGTCCATCTCGACGGGGGATGACGCTGTGCTCAGGACGAAGTTCTCGTCCCCCTCCCAGGGAACCGGACCGCCCGGAACCAGTCCGAGGAGGCGGAGAACCCACTGCTCGTAGAGGGCGCTGCCACCGCACCGGAACTGCCCGGACAGGTCGACCTGCTGGACGCCAAGGCCCATGTCCTCCGCGTGCCGGCGGATGGTCTCCACCGTGCCCATCTCCCCGGGTCGCACGACCTGGTGTTCGTCCAGGAGGAAGACGGGCACCCTCGCCGCGGAGAGCAGCTCCTCCACCTGTGACCTGCCGGTGCGCAGTGCGGCCTTCGTGTACCTGTTGGCCGAGGTCTCGCGGATGCGGTGCGACTCGTCGCAGATCAGGACCTCGAACTGGTTCTTCGAGGCCTCCATGAAGCTGTTGAAGTACTTGAACAGCTCCTGCACCCGTGGACTCCGCTTGCCCGCCACCTTGCGCATGGTCGTGGTGAAGGCGCGAGAACCCGTCGCGTGCATGGTGCTGATCCCCTTGCGGGAGAGCTCGCCCAGCAGGGACAGAGCGATCACGCTCTTGCCGCTCCCCGGGCCGCCGCTGATGATCACCGCAGTCTTGCGGTCCTCCTCGTGGGCGCGTTCCACCGCGTGCATGACCATCCGGAATGCTGTGTGCTGTTCGTCCAGCAGCGTGAACTGCGTGCGCTCCTTGACCTCGGCCGCGGCGACCTTCATCAGCTGCTTACTGGGGCGGATCTTTCCGCTCAGAAGCCTGTCCGCGGCATCGGCGCCGGGCCGCGGGGCGAGCCTGCTGCGGAGGAAGTCGAGAAACTCGCCGCGCCGCTGGGCGGTGAAGAGCCGGCCGTTGCCGTCCTGCGGCAGGTCGAAGAGGTCACGGATGGCCGGGTCATAGGCGTTGTGCAGGTAGGCGGCGCCGCGGATCTGCTTCTCGGGATCGGTGACCGAGGAGACGAAGTCGCCGATGTAGGAGCAGTAGTCGCGCACCTGCAGGACGGGGTGGAGCTTCGGTCCGCCGGGCTGGTGGGGGACCAGCACCATGGTCGGGTCCTCCTCCCACGACTCGGCCTCGCTCCACTGCTTGAGCTCCACGACCACGTAGCTGTCGTCGTCGGTCTCCGGGTGGTGGCCGGCGAGCACCACGTCCACGCGCTTGTCGGAGAGCGGCAGACGGTACTCCATGAGCACCTCGACATCGCCCAGCCCCGCGTCGACCAGGTCGGTGGCGAGTGCGGGCAGGCTGCGGTTCCAGGAGCGGACCTCGGCGGGGCTGGGGGAGCGACCGGTCGCGTACCGCAAGTGCTCGGCGAGTAGCTGACCGAGTTCTTCCTCGAGGGGCGAGAAATGGGACAGGGACGCGGCGGATCGGCGGAAAGCCGTCAAAACAGACTCCAGAGCAGCACGAAAGAGGAACTCGTGCGGGTGGAGGCGTGTCCTACGGGGCAGGAAGCCTGTCGGGCCGCGAGAGGTACTGGCCCAGGCTAGCGATGCCGCAGCGGGTAGGACGGTTCTTCACCCACACGGGTCGGAGGATGGGTGCGGGGAACCCGTGAGGAACGTGTCAGGAGAGCGGGAGCCTCAGGGCCGCGGTAGCAGTGGTGTCTTTCCTACGCCTTTCCCAACGCCTTGGCGCGATGGAAGGCGTAGAAATCCTTGCTGTGCGGGCTCATCGCTGAACACGCCCTTCCATCGAGAGCCTTTGCCGCTTGAGCCAGCTCGGGCGTGTCCGCACTGGACGGAGCGGTGCGCACGAAGCCTTCCTCGTCGACGTAGACGTAGCCGTGCTCGAAGAGTTCGTCACACCCGAGGGCACACGCAGGCATGATGTTCGCGAGCTGGAGGTATTCCTCCAACTGGCAGTACTTCCGTGCCTTGATGTGGGCCGCGCGTACCACGGTCGCAGGCAGGGTGCGCCCGCACAACGCACAGTCGAGGTACTTTGCGGCACCGAACTTGCCCTTCTTGAGGTCCCGCTGCTCCTTACGAACCTTCTTCCATGCCTTGCTGTCGACTTCGGCCTTCTTGAAGTCGATCAGTCCGGCCTTCTTCGGGTCGGGCTGTGAGACGACCTCAGGCTCGACCGGTTCCGGTTCTTCGATGGGCTCGACCTCGGCTTGACCGGTGAAGCCGGTGAAGGCGAGTGCCTCCGAGCCCACGGTGATGGGCGCACCTTGGTTGTTCCCGGACTGCAGAAGGGCCGCCACGACTTCAGGACCGAGGGAAGCTCCGACCATGTCCTCCTCATCCCAAAGGATCTCGAATTCGATCCGGTTGGGATAGATGATCAGGCCCTGTTCCTGCTCGTCGGTCCAGACGGGAATCGTGCCCTGGTACAGGGGCTTGGTCACGCGGGTCATCATCACGTGCCCGAAGGAGACACTGAGCGGGTCCTTCCCCTTGTTACCACGCGGCCCCAGGGGGACACGGTGGCCGAAGACCATGTGGTCTTGGGAGCTGAGGGAGGCAACGACATCGCGGGCACTGTGCGGCTGGCCCTTCATCGTCTGGTTGAGCGCATCGTCCTTCCATCCCCAGATGAGCTTGTCCTTGCCGATCTGGTAGTTCTCCGGCGAGGGGTACTTGGTGGGGACATACACGAAGACGAAGGAAGGCATGTGGCCTCACAGGAGAGCGTGTGCAGGTACGGGGAACGTTGTACCGCACGGCACCGACCAAGCAGACCACCGTCTGTGACGTGTAGCGCCTGTCCCAGGGGCGGCCTCAGGCCGCGGAGAAGCGCTCGGTCGGCATACAACGGTGGTCGGTGACCCGTCAGCGCCGTGCGAACGACGTCAAGAACCTGGTATCTGTCAGACATGGGAATCTCTTCGTTGCAGACCATGCTCGCCGACTTCGCCGAGGACCGGGAGTGGGAACAGTTCCACAACCCCAAGAATCTGGTCATGGCTCTGTCGGGTGAGGTGGGTGAACTGGCGGCCGAGTTCCAGTGGCTGACGCCCGAGCAGGCTGCGCAGGTCATGGACGATCCGGAGCATGCAGCAGCGGTGAGTCAGGAACTGGCCGATGTGTTCTCGTACCTTCTGCGCCTGGCCGACGTGCTGAGCGTGGATCTGGAAGAGGTCCTACGGGAGAAGGTCGCTCTCAACGCTGAGCGCTACCCCGTGGAGCAGTCTCGAGGGAACGCGTTGAAGTACACCGCACACCAGAACGGAGGGTGAAAGGAACTTGGCTCGACTCAGGTCCTGGAACCGTCCCAGCCGAGTTTCGGGACACCGAGGGCTGCGAAGTAGCGGTTCGTCTCCGGATCCGTGGAGTGCAGAACAGCCCCCTTGAGACCTCGGGTGGCCAGAATCCGGTAGATCTTGCGAACGGTCAGGTCGAAGCCGCGCTCCTTGTCGATGAGGGTGTCGTGGTTGGACGCGGGGTTGGTGCGCCAACGTCCTCTCCGCCACACGAGATCGTCACCGAAGAGGACACCCGCGTAGTCGTACTCGAACCCTTGCGCGGTGTAGACACATCCGATCTGATCGACTCCACCCGCATCGGTGGCCCAGAGGAATGAGGGGGGAATTTGCCCCAGATAGCGGTCCGACGACGAGTTCCAGGGCCGTTTCCAGTCTCCGATGACGATGTCGTTCTTGAGACCTTGAGAACTGGGTTTGCTCCAAGGCCAGCAGAAGCCGGCGGCGATTCGTGTACCGAATCCTTCCTGCATTCTCTGATTCAGGAAAAATTCCATGGCAGCGGGATCGGGCGCTACACGCAGTTCGAAGTTCTTCAGGTTTGGCCATGGCGCAGGAGGCTGGTCGGGGGCGAGTCCGAGGAGGCGGTCGATCCAGTCGATGTACTCAGGGGAACCCCCGCATCGGAACTGGTGTCGGAGGTCGATCTGATGCACTTCCAGGCCGAGCTTCTGTGCAGCCCAGCGGATGAGTTTCACGGAACCGACTTCGTTGGAACGAATGCTCTGGTGATTGTCCAACAGGAAGACTGGAACTCTGGCCGCTTGGATCAACTCGACGACTTGCGGCCGGGGGCTTTTTTGCTTTGAACGGCGGCGCAAACGGTGAGCCTCATCGGCAATAAGGACATCCAAACTGTTTCCTTTGGCTGTGGTAAAGTTGTTGAAGTAACTGAACGCCAGTCCCTGTGCTCTAGAAGTCTTGGCGATGTTATTCCTGAGTGTCTTCGTGAAAGCCTGACTGCCGGTGGCGTGAACCGCAGTCGTTCCGTCGGCGTTCAAGGAGCGCATGAGTTCAAGCGCAATGACACTCTTGCCTGTGCCTGGAGCACCGACGATCACGATCACCTCCTTGTGCTGACTGGCTCGAGACCGCCGCAGCTGGCCTCGCACGTAGTCATAGGCTTCACGCTGTTCGTCAACCAAAGGGAAGATCGTGCGTTCGCCTAGGCCATCGGCGATTGAAGACATCAAGGGTTCTGTGGATCGCACTGTGGCTGCCAGTAGTTCCTGGGTGTGCTCCTCAGAGTTCTCTGGGGTCAGGACTTTCTGGAGGGCCTGTATGAAACTCGTCCTCTGGTGGCCGCCGAACATACGGCCGTGGTTCTTGTCCGGTGATGTGGGGAACTCGGCTCCAGGCATACCAGTCAGGGAAATACGTTTAATGGTCTCGGCCCCAGCGTTGTGCAGGTTGGCGATGAACGTCACCTGGGCGCGACGGAGTAGAGGCACGAAGCCCTTGAGGACCTGCTGGTATCCCCAGGCCTGATTGACAGGATGTACATAAGACCGGGATCCTGGTTTGTCGGAAAGGGTGACGAGTTCGTGGTAGCGCACCGGGTAGCCGTTGGACCACTGCTTGTTCTCGATGACTACCACGGACATAAGATTGGTCCCAGGCTGCGAACCTACGAGGACGGCGTCGATGCGAAGATCTGCGATGGGAAGCTGCAGTTCAAGAAGCATCTGTACTTCACCGAGGCCGGCATCCATGAGGAGATGAGCGAGGTGTGATGTGCTCTTCTCCCAGGACTCGACCTCTTTCTCGTTCGGTTCCTGATCCGTTGTCTCACGAAAACTCTTCCTCATTGCCGGGATGAACTGACCCTCCTGTAGAGCGGCAACGACTTCTGAGGCGGTTGCCTGGTAGAGGCAGTGCAGACCCACGGGCTGTGACTCCTTCATGATGCTGCGACCGCATGGCGGCCACGAGATGAGCGGGAGCAACCTAGCTCGGCAGTCGGACAGACGCCAACTCGTTCTGAAGAAAACAGGACCAAAGTACTTCGCGGATATCAGCTGTGATCCGGATCCGGCAGCCCTGGCTCATGGCCGTGTCCGACAGCAGGCCGAACAGCCTGGGTTCGGATAGCGAGCGGATCCTCATCGCCGAACCGTGACGCCTCGACATCCTCACCTCCACCAAGGACATCCATCACCTCGCCCCGACTACACCTGACAACCACCCCTCGTTGCTGAAGCTGTGCTTGAGAACGAGTCTGAGCTGAAGAAGAGGCGGCGATGGACGAGCTTTCGCTGACGTCTACGACGATCCCAGCGCTCCGACAAGTTCGTGCCTACTACCAGGTGCTCTCACTCCTACGGGGTGATCGTGCCAAGGGTTGAGGGCAATGTCGCTGGCACCCGGTTCAACGGGTACCAGCGGCTCTTCCTGTGGGACAGGGCTTCAGGGAGTGGGGCCCCGCTCTACTGCCGCTGTGATCTCCTCGCGCAGACGCTCGGCTCGGGGATCGGTGAAGCCCTCGAGAGCGACCAAGGCTTCGCGCCAGTGCTCATGGGCCTTCCCGGGGTCACCGTTCCGGGACACCACGACGGCCAGACGATTCAGGCTGACCGCCAGGTTCCGCCGGGACCGGTTCTTGCGATAGCCGTTGGCTGCCTGGCGGTAGAACTGCGCCGCCTCTTCGAGGCGGTCGAGGGATTCATAGACCTCGCCCACGCCCTCGAAAGACTCGGACTCGCGGACGTGGTCGCCGATCGAGCGGTGCAGGCTCGCAGCCTTGTGGAAGCTGGTCAGGGCTTCCTCCGGTTGCTGGAGCAGGGCGTGGATCCGGCCGAGCTCCAGGAGGGCGAACCCCTCCCGGACGGCGTGGTCGAGCTCCTGGGCGATTTCCAGGGCCTTCAGGGTGAGGGTCAGGGACCGGTCGGCCTGGCCCAGCTCCCGCAGGGCCGCGCTTAGGGAGGTCAGGCATGCGAACTCGCTCATCCGGTTGCCGGTCTCGCGGTGGATCTCCAGGGCAAGTTCGGCCAGGGCCACCGCATCTTCACGCAGTCCCAGGTCCAGGAGGCAGCGGACCAGGTTTCCCAGAGCGATCCCCTCCCACAACCGGTCACCGAGAGCCTGGGCGGCTGTACCGGAGCGCTCGAGGTGGTCGCGTGCCTCGTCGAGCCGATGGCCGCGCAGATAGGCCAGGCCGAGAGCGTTCAGGGACATCACCACCCCGGTCTCGTCTCCCAGGTCCCGGCGCAGATCGAGGGCGCGGGTGTGGTACTCGATTCCCTCGACGGTCCGATTGGAGTGCAGGTGAGCTATGCCCAGGTGCTCCCACAGATCGGATTCTGCCCTGGGGCGGTGTTCGCGGCGCACCGCCACCAGCCCGTGGTCGAGGGCACTGATCCATGCTCGGCCGTGAACAGGGAAGTGTCCCAGGACGTAGGGGAGACGCCAGGTGAGGTGGCCGAATCCTTGCGCAGCGGCCGTCTCCGCCGCCGCCATCAGGTTCGCCGACTCCAGTTCGAACCATCGGAGCGCGCCGGAGTTGTCGGTAAAAACTGTGTCGGTGAGCCGGGCAGTCGGCTCCTGTGCCTGCTCGGTGAGTATCTCGTCCGGCTCCGGGAGTCGCAGGTTGGTGTCGACGACCTGGACCGCCGCGTACGCGGTGCGCAGATACCAGGTCAGGAGCCGCTCCAGAGCCGAACGCCGCAGGTCGGGCTCCTCCTCGTCGCGCACCTGGTCCAGCGCGTAGGAGCGGATCAGGTCATGGAACCGGTAGCGGTCCGCGCCGGTCTGTTCCAGCAGGTGGGCGCCGACAAGACTGTCCAGGGAGCGCCGGGCGCGGCGCACGGGCAGATCCGCCAGGGCGGCTGCGGCCCCGACATCGAAATCCCGTCCGGGGTGCAGGCCGAGGAGTCGGAACAGCCGTGCGGCGTCCTGGGGCAGGACCCGGTAGGACCAGGCGAAGACGGAGCGAACGGTGTCCGCCTCCTCCTCGTCATCGGTGGCCAGGGCGTCCCACAGAGCGGACTCGTCACGCAGATCCTGGATGAGGTCGGCGAGCGGCATGTGCGGTCGGCTCGCCGCGCGTTCGGCTGCGATGCGCAGGGCCAAGGGGAGCTGGCCGCACAGCCGCGCGAGTTCAACCACCTCCTGGGAGTCATCCTGGGGTCGGTGGTGGACGGTCACGTACTCCAAGAGCTCCACTGCCTCGGCAGGATCGAGGGTACGCACGGTGAGGCGCTGCGCCCCGTCCCTGGCGACCAGTCCGGACAGCCGGTCCCTGCTGGTGATGACGACCGCGCACTCGGAGGACCCCGGTAGCAGCGGACGGACCTGGGCGGCGGTCGAGGCGTTGTCCAGCAGGATCAGAACGCGCTTACGCGCCAGGAAGGAGCGGTAGAGGGCGGCTCGACTGTCGGTGTCCGGGGGAATCGACCCGGCGGAGACACCGAACGCCCGCAGGAAACGCTCCAGCACCTGTTCAGGGGCCGTCGGCAGGCCGGGGCCGTAGCCCTGGAGGTCGACGTAGAGCTGACCGTCGGGGAAGTGCTCGTGAACCCGGTGCGCCCAGCGCAGAGCGAGCGCGGTCTTGCCTACCCCGGCCGTGCCGACGACGACGTGGACCGTGGCCTCCGAGGGCCCGTCGGCGCCCTGCCCGGCGCCAGGCAAGCGGCTGCTGAGCACCTCGAGTTCCCCGGTACGGTTCACGAACCCGCGTACGTCACCGGGAAGCTGTCGGGGCACAGGAGTGCTGAAACGCTCCGAACGCTCCGAGTGGAAGTGCACCCCGCCGCGGACGTCCCTCGCCTGCACCGCGCGGCCGGAGACATCGGACATGCGGGACTGCGTTCCCGCCGACGGGTTCTCCTCGGGACCCTCACCGTGCCGGGGTGTGCGGCTATCGGACACGGGTGGCTTCCGCGTCGGACACTTCGCGGACGAAGTAGTCCTCCAGAACTTCGGCCCGCTGGTGCAGCGCCGCGATCTCGGACCGGCACCCGTCGATGACGGCGGGATCGGCGAACCGGATCGCGCCTTCGATCACGCCCTCCTCGTCGTAGAGGATCCTGTAGGCCACCTCGTCTCCGAGGACGACGATCTCCGGGACGGGATACTCCCTTTCGAAGGCCGAGAGAGGGTCAGGGGAGATGACCCGGATGTCCTCACCGCACTGGGCGCGGACCCGCAGCGAGTGCAACTCCCACAGCAGGTAGGTCGGGAAGGGTTTCTCCACGACCCGGACACGTCGAACCGAGGCTCCTGCCTGGGCGAGGCGGTCGAACTGCTCGCGCAGGGTGGGACGCCTGGCTTCCAGGAGACCCAGGGCTTCTTCGCGCCGGCCTTGGAGGAAGGCCATCCAGCTGTCGCTCTCCGGTTGGTGAAACACCTGCTGCCGTTCGAGCTTCCAGATGGGGGAGTCGCGCACCGACCAGAACCGTGCGCTGAAGTCCTGCCCGTAAGAGGCCTCGTCCAGCCGTTCACCGGTGAGCCGAGCCATGCTCTCAAGCATCGGGGATATCCGCCTTGGCTGCGATCAACGTGTTGCGAGGTAGGACCACGAGGCGTTCGTCCTGTGCAATGGCCGCACCTGCGGGAAGCCGGTGTTCATAGACCTCCGTCAGATCACGGCCTATCACTGCGATGTCCCCATTATCCAGTTCCCATATATCAGGACATCCGTCGACGTTGTCGGTGTTGCCTAGAATGGTGGGCGAAATTCCCAATCGACGTTTCATTGTCGCTGTGGGGTCGGCTTCCCAAGGGCGGGGCATGGATTTCCTTCCACGTGCTCCGATAGGGCGAGCGTGCGTCTGTGGGAAGAATAACATGATCCGTTAATCAATCGGCGGCAGTCTAGGGGCGACTCAGAGGACAAGGCGGCAAGGGGCGAACGCCTCTTTTTGGTGGCCGATTCCGGTCATGTGAAAGGGCGGGCTTTTCTTCACCTCCGCCACTAGAGTCTCTGCGCTATCACACCTCCCCACCATTCGAGGAGTACGGTGCCTGCCGAGCGGATCTGGCTGGATGTCCCCTACGCTGAGAAGGACCTGGCAAAGGCGGAAGGGGCGAGATGGGACCCCCGTGCGCGTCGCTGGTTTGCGCTCCGGCCCGGTCTCGCATGGTTGGAGCGCTGGATCGCTCGTACCGACATCCCCGATCTGCTACCGGGGGAGGACCGTTCGCTCGGCTCGGGATTGTTCGTCGACCTCGTCCCCACCACCTGTTGGTTCACCAACGTGCGTTCATGCGTGTCCCAGCATCATTCGCGGGCTGCCGGACCATGCTTGACCTACCTGTGCAGTTCTGCTGTCCCTCGAAAGGCGTCAACCGGTTGCATAACCGAGGTGGTCGGTGACCGTCTCACGTAGGTGCTCGGCTCTGGGATCATCCAGGTCCGACAGGGCTTCCAGCACTTCGCGCCAGTGCCCGCGCGCCGTCTCCAACTCGCCGTTCCGGGACACCACGGCGGCCAGACGGTCAAGGCATACCGCGAGGTTCCAGTGGGCCTCGTTCCTGCGGTATCCGCCTACTGCTTGGCGGAAGAACTGTGCTGCCTCGACCAGGTGTCCGAGTGACTGGTAGACCTCGCCCGCGCCCTCGAAGGACTCGGCTTCGCGTACGTGGTCGCCGATCGAGCGGTGCAGAGCAGCTGCCTCATGGAAACTCGCCAGGGCCTCCTCCGGCTGGTCGAGCAGCGCTTGGGCCCTGCCGAGCTCCAGGAGCGCGAACCCTTCCCGGACCGGGTTGTCCAGTTCCCGGGCGACATCGAGGGCACGCTGCGCGTAGGACAGCGCGCGGTCGGTCGAGTCCAGTTCCCGCCATACCGCACCCAGACAGACCAGGCAGGCGAACTCGCTCATCCTGTTGCCGGTCTCGAGGTGTATCGCGACAGCTTCCTCGGCCAGGGCCACTGATGCACGAAGCTCTCCCGCATCGAGCAGCGCGTCCGCCAGGTTGCCGAGTGCGATCCCCGCCCAACGCCGCTCGCCCAGACGCCGGGCGATGTCGAGTGAGCGTTCGAAGTCCTCGCGCGCCTCGTCGAGCCTGTGCTCGCGCAGATGCGCCAGCCCCAGCGCGTTGAGCGACATGGCTTCCCCGAGATCGTCACCCAGCTCCTGCCGTAACCGAAGAGCCCGCCGATGGTGCGTGATGCCCTCCTGCATGCGGTGGGACTGCACATACGCCATGCCCAGACTCTCCAGGAGGTCCGCTTCGGCCGCGTGCTCTCGCTCCCGCCGGGCCGCACCGAGCCCGAGGAGGGTCGTGGCGATCCAGGCGCTCATGGGTGTTCTATACACGTAGACGTGTCTCAGTACGACCGGTAGGCGCCAGGCGATTCCGTCCATCCCCGCCCCGGCGGCGGCCTCGGCCATGGCGACCAGGTTCCTGCTCTCGGCCTCGAACCATCGGACCGCCTCCGCGTTGTCGGCGAACTCGCGGACGCCGTCGGAAGTACTTCCGATCGGATTTGGGCCCGGCTCCAGCTGCCGCAGTGGTGAGTCCACGGCCCTGGCTGCGGTGTCAGCGGTGCGCAGGTACCAACTCAGCAGGCGCTCCAAGGCCTCATGTTGACTCTCCGCTGGCTCCTCGCGGCGTGCCTGGTCCAGCGCGTAGGAACGCAGGAGGTCGTGGAAGCGGTACCGGTCCGGGCCGGTCTGGTCCACCAGGTGCGCGCCCACGAGCATGTCCAGGACGCGCCGTGCCCGCCGGACCGAGAGACCGCTGAGGACAGCCGCGGAGCCCACGTCGAAGTCGTGGCCGGGATGCAGCCCGAGCAGCCGGAACAGGCGTGCGGTCTCCTCCGGTAGGGCCCGGTAGGACCAGGCGAAGACGGTGCGGACCGCGTCGGCTTCCTCCTCCTCGTCGGTGGCGAGGGCGTCCCAGAGGGCGGACTCGTCCCGCAGATCCTGGATCAGCTCCGCCAATGGCATGTGGGGCCGTCCGGCGGCCCGTTCGGCGGCGATGCGCAGGGCAAGGGGTAGCTCTCCGCACAGGCGGGCCAGCTCGGCGATTTCGTGTGGTTCATCGCGCGGGCGGTGGTTCTCGGTGACGTGTTCGAGGAGCTCCACGGCCTCTGCCGGCTCCAACGTACGCACGGTCAGACGCCGCGCTCCGTCCCGGGCGACCAACCCGGACAGCCGGTCCCGACTGGTGACCAGCACGACGCACGCCGAGGACCCGGGCAGCAGCGGGCGTACCTGCGCCGCGGTCGCCGCGTTGTCGAGGACGACGAGCACGCGCCGTTCGGCCAGGAGGGAGCGGTAGAGGGCGGAGCGGCTGTCGACGTCCGTCGGTACGGCATCCGCGGGCACCCCGAAGGCGCGGACGAAGCGTTCCAGCGCCTGGTCCGGTTCGACCGGTGGGCCGGCCCCGTATCCCCGCAAGTCCACGTAGAGCTGGCCGTCGGGGAAGCGGTCGCGCACCCGGTGGGCCCAGTGCAGGGCCAGAGCGGTCTTGCCGACACCGGCCGTGCCGGTGATGACGTGAACGGGAGCCTCAGAGCCGCCGGCGGAGTCCTCAGCGCGCAGGTGGGTGCTGAGCACCTCCAGTTCGCCCACCCGGTTCACGAATCCGTGCACGTCACCGGGGAGCTGCCCGGGTACGGGAGCGGAGTGCGCCGTCGGGCCCTGACCGTGGAAGTGCACCCCGCCTCGGACGTCCCGCGCCTGCACCGCGCGGCCCGCGACCGCGCCCATCTGTGCACGGATACCGGCATTGATCCGCTCGTCGGGATCCTCGCCGGGTTCGGAGGGCCTACGGTCAGTCACGGCTGAGCGCAGCCCCCTCGACCTCGCGCGGGAAGTAGCGCTTTAGATCCTCACCGGTCTCGTGGAGCGCGGCGATCTCTGCGCGGCACCGTGTGGTGGTGGCGTGGTCGGTGAACCGGACTCCGCCCCGGAGAACACCCTGATCGTCGTACCGGATCTTGTAGGTCACCTCGTCGCCGAGCCCGACGATCTCGGGTACCTGGCCACTGTGTTCCCACGCCGCGAGGGGTTCGGGGGAGATGACCCGGACGTCCTCGCCGCACTGGGCCCGCAGATGGAGGGAGTGCAGTTCCCACAGCAGATACGTCGTGAAAGGCTTCTCCACGACACGGGTTCGTCGCAGCACGCATCCTGCTCGGGCGAGCTCGGCGAATTCCTCCCGCAAGGAGGAGCGGTTGTTCTCCAGAAGCCGAAGGGACTCGTCATGGCGTCCCTTCCGGAACGCCATCCAACTGTCACTTTCCGGCTGGTGGAAGACCTGTCGCCGTTCGAGCTTCCAGACATCGGTGTTCCTGAGCGATGCCAGACGCCCATCGAAGTCGTCGAGATAGGGATCGAGCTCCAGCCGGTCACCGGAAAGGCCGTCGATGGTGTCAAGCATCGGGGATGTCCGCTTTCGCTGATATCAGGGTGTTGCGGGGGATGATGACCAGGCGTTCGTCCTCTGCGATGGCCGCACCTGACGGCAGACGTTCCGCGTAGGTGTCGGTCAGGTCGCGCCCGATCACGGCGATGTCGCCGTTGTCGAGTTCCCAGATGTCCGGGCAACCGCTGGCTCTGTCGGTGTTGCCCAATTCGGCTGGAGACCTGCCCAGCCTCCGCGTCATGTCAGCGGACGGGTCCGCCTCCCAAGGACGTGTCATGGTGGCCCTCCCACGCGCTCATGGGATCGGGGGCGAGCGCGTGCGAGAAAAATACCACGATGGTTGTGTTGAGCCAGGCTGATTATTCGTCCTCGGCAGCGATGCCGACATGGATCGGAGTGCGTGCCGGAACCCGTGTCGGAAAGATGCGTCTATGCCGGTGAAGTATGCGGATGACGTGGTATTTGATGCCGGTGCTGTGCGCTGATTCGCAGTGGGAACGGTGGTGGTCTGTCTGTCTTCCTTCGGCGGTGTTCGGATTTCTGCTCCGAGAAAAGCGAGCGCAAGAGTCCTCGGCCGCCCGTGTGCTCAGATTTCGGGTCTGGACGAAGCTGGAGAGGGCGCCGGCGCCGCTGACCGATCTTGGTTCGGAGGCTCGTCGAAGAGCGAGGGCGGAGTGGGGCAGCCGACGGTCGGTGGGGAACCGCGGTAAGAAGCACAGTGTGGTGGTCGACGGGATGGTGCCCATCGACCACCACGTTCGGCTCAGCGCTGGTCACCCTGACGAAAGCCGTTGACCATGATCCGGTGCGATCCGCCGCCCTCGGCGGGGACACCGGCGACCTCGGCCAGGGCGCGGTGTCGGTGTCCTTCTTCGAGGAGGTCGCGATCTGCCGGATGGCCCCGTCAGGGGCCGCACGACACCGTTGTAGCCCCCGAACGACTTCGCGGCGGGTTTGAGCGTGGCTTCGTCCTCGAACGCGGCGTCGAAGAAGGTCTCGGCGTCGGCTGGCTGGGACACCACGAGCGAGAGCGTGAAACCACGGAATCCGGTTGTCGGCTCCTGTACGGTCTGCAGCCGCACCTGCGAGTCCAGACCGTATCCGCCCGGGTCTCGGTCACGGGAGCCGTGGTCGGCATGGTGGCCGTGGCCACCTCGGCCCCGGAGGCGTAGACGGCATCGGCCACGAGGTCCGGCGCCGCACTCCCGACGAGGTGATGCCCTGTGACCGGGCGGCCTCCGCTTCGAGGGTGATCACGGTTCGGCGGGAAGTCGTGCCCGCCCCGTGGCGTCGCAGGTCCTCGCACACAGCACCATGGACGGTATGAGCCATGCCTCCACGCCCCCTTCTTCGGACTCCGCCCCCGGCACCGCCTCGACGCCCTCCTGTCAGGTCGAGGTCGACACCGAAGTCGTCTTCGCGCGGCGCGATACCGGCGACCTGCTGCTCGACCTGTGCCGGCCGGCCTCCGCCGAACGTCCCGTGCCGGTCGTGCTCTGGGTACACGGGGGCGGCTGGTACGCCGGTGACCGCACCCAGGCACCGGACCTCGTACGCCGAGTGCGCGCCAGCGGCTACGCCTTCGCGAGCATCGACTACCGGCTCTCCGATGAGGAGTCCTTCCCCGCCCAGCTGCACGACGTGCGGGCCGCGATCCGCTTCCTGCGCACGCACGCGGAAGTGTGCGGACTCGACCCGCGGGCGATCGGGGTGTGGGGAGGCTCCGCCGGCGGCCACCTGGCCGCGCTGGCGGGCCTGACCGGCCACATCGGTGCCCTGGTCGACGAGGAGGACACCGACGGCGACCCGTCGGTGCAGGCCGTCGTCGCCTCCTACGCCCCCGTGGACCTGGCCCTCGTGGTCGCCGAGGCCCAGTCCGGGCGCCCGGACGCGGACGCCGCGGCCTCCCCGGAGGGCCGACTGCTGGGCGGAGCTCCGGCCGAGCTGGTGGACGCGGCGCGGTACGCCTGCCCTCTGACGTGGGTCCACGCCGACGCACCGCCGTTCCAGCTCTCCCACGGGACCGACGACGACCTGGTCTCGTACAGGCAGAGCGAACTCCTGCACGACGCCCTGGCCGCTGTCGGAGCGTCGAGCGAGCTCTACCTCCTCGACGGCTACAAGCACGGGTTCCTCAACGAGGCGGGCGGTCTCGACGGACAGCCCGCGGCGGTGATGGAAGACGGCCGCCTGGAGCTGGAAGGGGCGGCCCGAGCCGCGCGGCGCCGTACGGCCGAGCCCGACGCCGGGGGAGTGCGGACCACCTTTGGATTCGCGACCGTGGACGACTTCCTGCGCAGGCACCTCATTCGGCCCGCGTCGCCCGGACCTGTGGCCAGGGACGGGAATCGCTCCCCGAAGCCCTCTTTGTAGCCGGGGAGGTTCAGGTGCTCTTGCTCTGTGGAAAGGGAGCTGATGGCGTCGAGTATCGCCGTTGTCCGCCGAACGCCGCTCGCGGCCGAGGACTATCCCCGACCGGGGACGCGGGCACGGGCGGCCCAGCCGTCGCGCACCTCTTCCAGCACCGGTGTCAGGGAGCCGGCGCCCGGTTTTCCCACCTGCCGCCACCGCTCTGCCCATTCCCGCACCCGGCAGGCCGACGAGGGGTCCCCGGCGGTGAGCAGCCGACCGTCGCCCAACAGCGCCGCGGCGCCCTGCTTGGACGCATGGCCCGGCGCCCAACCGCGCGAACCCAGGCCGAACATGCTCAGCCCCTCGAACCCGGCCGCGTACAGGTAGGTGTGCACGTCAGCGGCGGACTCCTCCGGGGCCAGAACAGCCTCGTCCTCCACGTGGGATTCGGAGGTCAGGACCTCTACCAGGGACAGCGCCGCCGTTTCGCCTCCCTCGCACTCATTGACCCACGTGCTGCTGATCCACCACGGGTTCCCCTCTCCGTCGGTGGTCCGGGCGTGGACACCGCGCGGCGGCACCAGCCACTGGGTGAGCTCTTCGGGGTGCATCTCCACGTACCCTCCGGGCCACAGCCGGTCCGCCGTCAGACCCCCGTTCCGGGCACGGCTGGCCCGCACGATGGCGTTGGACCGGGGGAGAGGGGCGATGGTCACCGGTACTACCAGAACTGCACCCGTCACACACTGGTCGGCCCAGCTGCGGTGCAACAGGTCGGAACTGGCCCACGCGATGATCCGGTCGTAGGGTGCGTGCTCGGCCATGCCTTTGGCGCCGTCCCCGGCCACGACGCGGACCCGGTCCGCGCCCCGACGGGCGTGCCGGTCCCGGGCTCGTTCGACCAGGTCCGACACCACGTCCATGGAGACCACCGAGCCCTGTTCCCCTACGAGCTCGCCCAGGAGCGCACCGGAGAAACCCGAACCGGTGCCGATCTCCAGCACTCGCATGCCCGATCGCACGTCCAGCCGCTCCAACCCGGTACGGATGGCGTCGACCGAACTGCTCTGCCGAATGAGGCTCCCGTCCTCGCGCCGGGTGTAGTACTCCTCGGGAACGGACGCGAGAGCGTTCTGGATGTGGTCGTCGGTCACGGTACTCCTCTGTTGGTGGTCGGTCCTGGAACGGACAACGTGCGGTCAGGCGTGAGCGGGCAGGCAGGTACGAACGGGCGGTCAGGTGCGGATCAGGACCAGGTAGGGGTGGGCGTCGAACCCCGGCTCCGCGATCGGGGCGCCCTCGACCTCGATCCAGGAATGTGCGGTGTAGGGCATCATCCGGGCGCCGATACACCAGTCGACGCGGTGGCGCAGCAACAGACAGGTCAGAGTCGAGGCCAGCGCGGTTTCCAGACAGGCGAACCGTACGGGCAGGATCCGGCTCACCGCTCTGACAGCGCCGATCACCATCTCCGCCTGGTGGGTACGCGCCCTTCGGGCCGTGCGCCGGTGTCCGAAGGCAACCAAGCGCAGGCTGACCGAGATCGGGAGCCGGAGCAGGACCAGCGCCCCCAGACACCCGGCCACAGCGGCCGCCCGGTACCCGGGAAGGAGAGGCGTGCACCTCTCGGCGACGATCGCCATCTGCGCGGAACTCACCGGGACCCTCCTTCCGGGACGGCCAACCCGAGCCGTACCAGCGTGTCGGTCAAGCCGCGAACATCGCCGCGGAGCCGCTCCTCGCTCACGCCCCAGAGGCCGGACAGGTCGGAGATCACCGAGTCGGGATCCTCACCGCTGGTCAGGCGTTCCCACAACGCGGCGGCGGAGGGGTTGAGGCCGTAGAGCCGATTCTGCGTGCTGTGCAGGAGGACGGCGCCGTCACGGTCGGCGGCGGTGTACACCGCGTGGTGCCGGCGTAGTTGTGGGTCGGAACCGCTCATGCCATCACTCCGATCGGTATCGGTGCACTCTCCGTACGAGGGGTGGGGAGGTTGTTTTGTCGGGACCGCAGCCACAGTTCGGCGGCCAGGATCCGGTGGAGCGCCGCCATCGGAGCACGGCCCCCTGACACCGCCAGGTCCAGAGCATGCAGAACCGGATCGGGTCGGACGATGCCTGAGGCGAGCAGGTGGCCCTCACGAAGCAGGGCGCGCGCCTCGGCCGCGTTGCGGCGTAACCCGTGGTACTCACACGCCCCGTAGTCGTCCTTGCTGCGGCGTTCGTACAGCGTGGCCGGGACCAGGCCCTCCATGGCCCGGCCCAGGAGAGGCTTGGCGTTCAAGGCGGTGGCACGTTCGCCGGCCGGAACACTCAGGCAGGCCGCGACCACGCTGTTGTCGAAATAGGGGGCCCGCGCCCGCACCCCCGCGAGCTCGGCCAGGTGGAGGAAGGACCTCGTGGCCTCGCCGTGCCGGTGGACCATGCGCAGAGCGTGGGCGTCGGCCCCGTCCTGCTCGGGACCCAGAGCATCGGCTCCCAGCCGTGCACGTTCGGCCAGTGCCCCGATCGCCGCGTCGGTGGCCCATCTCCAAGCACCGCCCACCGGAATCCAGGAGATACCTGCTTCGAGTTCGGGTGAAGGAGACAGCGTCTGGGCTCTCCAACCGGGGGAGTGGAGGTGGCCGGCGAGGTCGGCCAGCACGGCCCTGAATCCGGTGCGGGCGCTGCTCAGTCCCGCCCGCACCACCCGGTGCACCGGTCGCTGTCGCAACCGTGCCAGTGCGTGGGCCTCCGCGAGGAAGCGCCGGCCGTGCCGCATACGGGCGAGTTCGGAGAGGTAGGTCAACGGTGCGCCGAGGACCACGTCTCCGCCGTCGCCCACCAGGTGCACGCCTTCGCGCGTCGCCGGGCGCAGCCGAACACGGGTGCGGGCCCAGATGAGCGGATCGAGGGAGGGGACGTCGGTCTCCGGGCTCTGGGCGAGGCCGCTGAAGGGCAGGGTGCGGTGGTCGCCCTCGATGACCGTCCAGTCCAGGCCGGGGGTCTGTCGGACGATGCGCTCGGCGTGCGTGAGGTCGTCGCCGTTGTGGGCGAAACCGTCCGTGTAGGTCAGGGCGACCACCGGGGAGCCGGCGGAGCTCGCGGCCAGAACCGCGAGCGTGGAGGAGTCCAGGCCGCCGCTCAGGTCGCAGCTGACGTCCGCAGCGTTACCGCACAGGTTCTGCAGAGTCTGGAGCAGGGCCGAGCGGAGGAGGGCCGCGCCTTCAGCGAGTGAGGCCTCCGGGACAGGGAGGTTTCGCTGCCGGAGGGCCGCACGGCCCTTGTTGACGTGCAGTACCTGGTGGGGGCCGACCTGGCTCACCCCTTGGACCGGGCAGATGCCCAGCACGTCCGTGAGGTCGGGAAGGAACAGGAAGGCGGCGGTCCCTTCGGTCTCCGGCTCTGCCGTCGGGGTGAGGCTGGGAGAGGTGGGCGAGGAGGCGAACCGAACGCTGTGTTCGCCTTGGCGGAACCAGAGGCGGTGGGCTCCGGCCAGGTCTCCGGCCCAGGCCAGCTCGGGGCCCTCAGTGACGAAGACGCAGTAGGAGCCCGCGAGCGAGCCGAGCCGGTCGGCCGCGGTCACCGGATCGGGTGCGTCGGTCAGAATCCGTTCGATGCTCGTTGCGGAGGCGAAGCACGTCCCCAGGAAGACTGCTCGGCGCCGTCGGCTCCGGTGAAGGCGCACGTGGCCGATGAGCCGGGGAGCGCAAAGATGCAGTTCGTGCCAGAAATCCGAGCCGCCGTGCGTGGTCCGGGAGGAGTCCCTGGCCTCGGATGTGCCGGTGTAGCAGGGTGAAGGGGACACCGTGCTCCTTTTGGAGAGGGTCGGGTGCGGCCGAGTAGCCGCACCCGGTGGGTTCACCAGTAGCGGGAGGTGTTCATGTCCGCTGTGTCCTGGGAACCGGTGCCCAGGACGACCTCTCGGATTTCACCCAGGCAGGTGACGGTCGGTGGCTCGTAGGAGAGTGCGGGCACGGCTTGTCGAGGCTGGGTGACGGTGTCCTGTTCGGACATGGATGTCTCCGTGAGTCGTCCGGGGTGGGGTCGGCCGGTGGATGGAACCTGCCAACTCAGTTATTCCAGTAGTACAGGAATACAGTGGATGTGACAAGCGAATCTCGAACTCTGTGGAAGCAAGGGGTGACATAATGAAGTATTCCATCCATACTGGAATCTACTTCGATCCCCTGGAGGAAACAGATGAAGCTCACCCGGCTTGCTGGCGAATGCCCAGACGGAGTGACCTGCCCTACCGTCTTCGCCAGCGATCGAGGAACGATCATCGTGCAGGGCTACACACTGGCCCCAGGGGACCTCACCGAGATCCCCCTCCCTGAAGGTGAGAGTGCCGTCGAGATCCCTCTGTCCTTGCTGAAGGAGGCCGCACGTGCTCACAGTGGCTGAACTGCTGGGGTTCTTCGACACCCGCTTGACAGAGTCGGCCTTCCGATTGGAGACCCTGGACCAGTACGACGTTGGCTCTGACGGAGGAGACTTCCATCGGTTTGTGGTTGGAGAACCCGAACCCGACTGGGACCGAAAGCGCCCCTGGTTGGAGACATTGCGGACTGAGCGGGACGCTGGCATCCGCAGGCATAGGGTTCGAGTCCTGCGCACCCCACTCAACGACTACCTTCGCTACGCCTGTGAGTGGGGTTATGTCCTCAACGCCGAGGCAGGCGAGGAGATCCACGTCCTGGACCTGGCTGAGCGCGCACTCCCGCCGGAAGTGGTGGACCACGACTTCTGGCTGATCGACGACAAGTACCCCCTGCGCATGCACTACGCCGAGAACGGCGAGTTCATCGGTGCCGAACTCGTCGATAACCTGGGCCGGTACCAGAAGGCCAGGGATGCGGCGCTTGCCGCCGCCGAGCCGTTCGCTCAGTGGTGGGCGTGCCATCCCGAGGAATGGAGAGCCAACCGGACTGTATGACGGCTCAGCAGAACACCCCCGCCGGTCGTGGCGCCGAAGGCCGCGACCGGCTTGCCCGTGCGCTGCGCGAGGCACGCGCCAGCGCAGCCGTCAGCGGTGTCAGCGCAGGTCAAGCGGCGGGGATGTCACAGTCCAAGGTCTCCAAGATCGAGCGGGCACTCCTGCTGCCGACCGTGGACGACGTGGCGGCGCTGTGCCGGGTCTACGGGGTGGCGAGTGAGGAACGCGCGGAGCTGGTGGCCCTGGCGGAGGGCCTGAGGCAAGAGGCGTCCAGCCGTGTGATCATGGCGCGAGGCGTGTCCCAGTTCCAGCGCAGGATCAGCCACCTGACCACTTCGGCTTCGATCATCAGGTCGTTCCACCCGGTCATCGTGCTCGGAGCGCTCCAGACGCGCGAGTACACCCGGTGTGTGTTCAACGATCCCCGCTCTCAGGTCTCGGCGCAGGAAGCGGAGGCTTCGATCGAGGCCAGGCAAGAGCGGCACCGAGGTCTGTTCGAGGGAACGACGCGGCACCACTTGATCGTGCCGGAGGGCGCACTCCGCTGGCAGGCGGGTTCGGCCGACATCATGGCCGACCAGATCGAGGACATCGCCCGAGTCGTTGTCCAGGCGCACAACGCGGTGGTCGGCGTCATCCCTTGGACCAGGCCCACGCATGTCTTCCCGGGGCACGGCTTCAACATCTACGACGAGGACGCGGTGATGGTCGGGACCGAGACCGCGACAGCCACCCTGACCGGAGCCGCTGACATCGCGACCTATGTCGAGCTGTTCGGTGAACTGGAGAAGCTGGCCTGTTTCGGGGATGAGGCGGTCAGCCACCTGGAGCGCATCGCGGGGGAGTACCGACGGCTGGCACAGGGGTGAGGGCCCGACGCGTTCACCAAGGGATGGGGCGGCTGTCCTTTGCGCCAGGCTCATGTGGGGCATGAGGGAATAGATCTCACCAACTTACACAATCAGGTCGAGGGCAGTTGGCAACCAGGGCGACGATGATCAACCACGTCCAGGGCCATCGCCTTGCGCTCGGGGGAGTTCCAGTACTGGCGGTTGCGCTCGGCGAAGGTCTCGGGTCGGCGTAGGAGATCTGGTCTCGGGGTCGGCGTAGGAGACCTCCCGGAGGAAGTGGTGGTGCTCCCGGTCGATCCAGGCACCGCCGGGGGAGAAGCCGAACTCCAGGCGCAGAGGGACGATCTCCTCCCTCCAACGCCGGACCCATTCGTCGAGCAGACCGTCTCGGATGTTGTAGGTGCGTACTTGGATGGTGCCGGCCACGGCGATGCCTTTCCGGAGTGATCGGTGTGGAGTTGGTGGTCCGTGCTGTCCTTGCCACGGACGGAAATCACGCCCCGTTTTGCACGACGGGTCGTGTGCTCACCGAGTGTCCTCGGAGGGTGCGGGGCAACGCTCAGGGCGCGCGGGCACCGGGGTTGAGGGGGCGGGCTGCAAACGTCCGTTTCGGACGAGGAAGGTGTCCCACGCGGCAGTAGGGGCGGTCCGCGGCCGGAGCCGCGATTCCTATGCAGTCCGCAGTTGCCGCATACGACCTCGGGAACCCGGGTGCCGTCCTCCGGACGGCCCGGGCAGAGGTACCGCACTCACAAACCGGGCAGCATCAACTGCTCGCCGTTCTCTCCTGGAGGCGAGGGGACCCGCTCCGGGCCGGGGTCGAGCGCAGGAACCAGGGCCTTGAGATATGCCTGGGTCTCCGGGTCGGTGGCGTAGACCACCGTCCCTACCAGGGCACGGGTCAACAGCACCTTGTAGGCGTTGCGAATGAAGCGTGAGGCCTGCTCCTCGCTGAGCGAGGCCCGGGGAACGCCACGATCCTTGTTGGCGCGATTGTCAGTGGTCAGGCGGCCGTCGCGCACCTTCACGTCCGGGCCGAGGATGACCCCGGCCCAGTCGTACTCGAAGCCCTGGGCCGTGTAGATGCACCCCACCTGGCCGATGCCCGCAGGGTCGGTTGCCCAGAAGGCGCGAGGTGGAGCGCCGTCGACGGGTTTCTCCGCCTTGTTGTTCCAGGGCATGGACCAGTCGCCGATCACCACGTCCCGCACCAGCCTCCCCTCCTCGGTCGGCTTGTTCCACTTCCAACAGAAGCCCGCGGTGATGCGCGCCGTACCGTGCTCCTCGTTGAGTCGTCGCAGCTCCTGTTCCAGCTCCGAGGGAGAATCGGCCACTCTCAACGTGAATGCCCCGTCGTCGGTCCATTTGGACGGCGGGTCGTCGGAGAATCCGAGGAAGCTGCGTACCCAGGCGTCATAGGTGTCACTGCCACCGCAGCGGAACAGGCCCTTGAGCTCCACATGGCGTACCTCGAGCCCGCGCTGTTCGGCGTACTTTCTGATCTCCGTGAGGGAGCCGAGTTCGTTCTTGCGTACCACCTGGTTCTCGTCCAGGAGGAACACGGGAACGCGAGCCGCGTTCACGAGTTCCTCGATCTGCGGGCGGCCGGTTCTCAAGCTCTTGCGTACACGCCAGTTGTCGGAGTGTTCCCGGATCCTGTGGGCCTCATCGCAGACGAGGACGTCGAGATCGTTGCGTCGGGTGTCGCCGAAGCCGGAGAAGTAGCCGAACAGGCTTCGGAACTCCGAGTTCTGTCGTTGGCCGCAGACCACGCTCTTCATCGTCTCCGTGAACGCGTACGAACCGGTCGCGTGCTGGACCCCGTAGCCCAGTCGCGTGAACTCGCCCAGCAGTTCCAGCGCGATGACGCTCTTGCCGCTGCCGGGGCCACCGGTGACGACGACGATGCGCTTGTGGTCGTCCTGCCGCGACTCCTCCACCGTCCTCAACGCCAGCTGGAAGGCCTCCTGCTGTTCGTCGAGGAGCCGGTAATGCCGTCTGCGGGCGACCTGGGTGGCGTTGAGGGAGGTCACCGCCCGTCCCGGCCGGATTCGGGAGTTCAACAGCCGATCAGCGGCGGCAGCCCCTGAAGCGGGCGCCAGACGGCTTCGCAGGAAGCCCAGGAAGCGGTCACGTTCACTACCGCTGAACACCAGTCCGTACCTGGGGTCGGTGTCCTTGTAGAGATCGTCGATCCGCACACGGGAGGCGTTGTGGAGATAGACCACCCCGCGCAGGCGGTCCGGTGCCCGTTCCACCGTGACTACGTGGTCGAGCAGCTGGCCGCAGTACTTGCGTACCTGGTCCACGGGGTGATCGCGTTCACGCCCGGGAACGCCGGGGACGTTCACCCTGGCCGGGTTCCCGGGGACCAGGGTGGCCTCGCTCCACTGCTTGAGTTCGACCACGACGAAGCTGTCTCCTCCGGGACCCGGCAGGGTTCCGCAGAGGATGGCGTCCACGCGCCGATTGTTCCCGGAGAGCTTGTACTCGACCAGGACCTCGATGTCTCCGAGTCCCGCAGAGACGAGATCCTCCGCGAGAACGGGGAGGCTGTTCAACCAGGACCTCGCCTCGGACACCTGGGACCCTGTGCGGACCTGGAAGCCGACTGCTGTGCGTACCTTCTCCGCCAATTGCTCCGGCGGCATGGATCGCATCGCGTTGGCCGACATGCGGACGGCAAACAAAGGGGCTCCTGGGGGAGAGGGGGAGGTGTCACAGACGGCACGGAAACTGCATCATCTTAGCGATAAATAGGGACATTAAGGGCTAAATCCAACTGTGGTGGCCCCGGGCTCTCCCGTTCCATGCAGCACCGTTGGGGTCGCGGCAGGTGAACGCGCTTCGGGACCAAGGACACCTGGTCGCGTACCGCCGGACCCCTATGCTGGGTGGGCAGTCGAGCAGGCACAGAACTGGACAGGGAGCCGCTGGATGGCCGACCGATGGTGGGGCAAGCCCTCGGAGTTCCCCTGGGAGCAGTCCGCGCTGGAGCACGTGCGGGAGCACTTTCCCGACCGTGAGCCCTACCGCGCCTGGCAGGGGTTCACCTTCACCTCCCGCAACCACCGCATCCGCGAGTGCGACCTGTTCGCCGTGACTCCCACGGGCGCCTTCCTCATCGAGATCAAGAGTCACCCCGGGCGGGCCACCAACCGTGGCAACGACTGGACCTTCGATCACGGCCGCCGCCGGACCGTGACCAACCCGCTGCACTTGACCGATCAGAAGGCCAAGGAACTCAAGGGCCGTCTCATCGAGGCCGCGGACCGGCTCGAACTGCGCAACCTCAAAGTCCCCTTCATCAAGGCCGCGATCTTCCTCTCGGCGGAGGACCTCGTCTGTGACTTCGACGAGATCCAGCGCGTGGAGGTCTACGGCCGAGAGGACATCGAAAACCAGACCACCCTTCCGGGGATCTGGAGCGGGCTGATCAGCCGCCCGAACAGCACGGTCAACCCGGGCTTCCTGAAGAACGTCACCCGTCTCATGCAGGAGATCGGCGCTCAGCCGATGGACCGCGAGCTCTCCCTAGGGACCTACACCCTGGAGAAGCGTTCCTCCGAGAGCGGCCCGACCTGGACCGACTACAGGGCCAGGCACCCCCAACTCGGCAGCAACCGCACCCGTGTGCGCGTCTACCACTACGGTGACGCGCCGGGGGAGGACGAGCGCAAGTCCGTCGAGCGGGCCGCCAAGCGCGAGTACATGTCGTTGGAGGGCATCTCCCACGAAGGCATTGTCAAGGCCGAGTACTTCGACGTCCTGGACAACCTCGGGCCGGCGATCGCCTTCCGCCACCCCTCCTCCTGGCAACGGCTTGACCACTTCATGGCCGAGCGAGGTGCGGACCTGGACATCGACACGCGGCTAGAGATGGTGCGCCAACTCGCCGATGCGGTCAACCACGCCCACCGCAACCGTCTCTTCCACCGCGCGCTGGCGGCCCGCAGCGTGTGGGTGGAGATGGACGGCTCCTACCCCAGGCTGCGTATCGCCGACTGGCAGGTCGCCTCCCGTGAGAGCCTGCGGCTGCGCAGCAGCGGTGGGCACACCGCCCACGCCCCCGGACGGGGATCGGCGACCGAACACCTCGGTGAGGCGCTCGGAGAGCGCGTTCTGGCCGCGCACGTGGAGGCCGCTGCCCAGGCCTACCTGGCTCCCGAGTTCCCCGACTACGGAGGCAGGGCAGCCACACAGGACATCTTCGGCCTCGGCGCTCTGACCTACCTCGTCTTCACGGGCAGGGCACCGGGCCGCGACCGCCGTGACATGAGCCAGCAGATCCACGACTATGGCTGCCTGACCCCGGCGGCGGTCAGCGACGACGTCACCCCCCAGATGGACACCCTCGTCCGGGAAGCCACCCACCGGCTTCCCGGTGACCGGCTGCCCACGGTTCAGGCGTTCCTCCGCATGCTCGACGAGGTCGAGGAGTTCCTGACCCTTCCCGAGGTCAAGACCGACCCCCTCACGGCCAGACGCGGCGACGAGATCGAACAGGGGTGGAAGGTCGTGGAGGTCCTCGGCAAGGGCGCCACCTCCCGGGCGCTCCTCATGCGGGGACCGCGGGACGAGGAGGTCGTCTACAAGGTCGCCCTGGACACGGACACGGCGGCCACCTCCCTACGCGGTGAGGCGGAGACCCTCCAGGCTGTGGGCTCGAGCACGCGCATCGTGGCGCTCGCCCCCATGGGTCCGGATCGGGACACCGGCGTGCGCAGGATCGGCGAGCGCACGGTCCTGCCCCTGGAACGCGCGGGCGAGAGCACCCTCGCCGACTACCTGTCCCGGCAGGGAGCCCTCGCCACCGGCGAACTGCTCCGTTTCGGACAGCACCTGTTCGACGCGGTGGAGCACCTGGAGGACAAGGAGGTTCTGCACCGCGACATCAAACCGGCCAACCTCGGCGTGCGCGAGATGCGCAAGCAGGGACGGGCACTGGTGCTCTTCGACTTCTCCCTGTCGAAGGCCTCGACAAGGAACACCCGCGCCGGTACCCGCGGCTACCTCGACCCCTTCCTCGGTGAGGACCGCCCTTACGACGAGCACGCCGAACGCTACGCGCTGGCCGTGACCCTGCACGAGATGGCCACCGGCGACCTTCCGGTGTGGGACGAGGACGGACTCGACCCCGAGTTCCTGGCGGCTGATGTCGAACTGCCCGCACTGGCGGAGAACGCCTTCCCCGAGCAGAACCGCACCGCTCTGGCCGCCTTCTTCCACCGCGCGCTGCACCGACGCCCGGAGCGGCGCTTCGGCGGACTGGACGAGATGCGCCGCGCGTGGGAGGCGCTCTTCCACGCCGGCGCAGCCACCGAGGCGGTGGTGGAGGACGAGGAGACCCGACGGCGCAACGCCGAGACCGCTTCCCTGGACACGGCGCTGCACCTGGCCGGACTGACGCCCCTGGCACTGGACACCGCCACCCGCGTCCTGGGCTGCCACACGGTCGGTGAGCTCCTCACCCGACCCGTCGCGGAGCTGCGCCGCCTGCGCGGGGTCTCCTACACCACCCGCAACGAGCTGGTGAAGGCGGTGACCGACTGGCGCAAGCGTCTGGACGCCGCCGAGTACGCGGTCTCCGCGCGCGCCAAGCTCGCACGTGACGCGGGCGAGGAGGAGAAGCGCGCGGCCACCCTGGACCAGGTGATCCGCCAGTTCATCCCCGCGACCACCGACGCCAACAGCGAATGGGTGCGGGTGGTGCGCGAACTGCTCGGTATCCCCGAGAACTCCGCTGCGCGCACCGGTGGATGGCCCACGCACCGAGAGGTGGCCGCGAGCCTGGGACTGTCGCAGCCGCTGGTGGACCAGGCACTCGCACGGGCCGTCGCCTACTGGTCCAAGAGCGCCTCGCTCCTGGGCCCAGTCCGTGACGACGTCGTGGAGATCCTGTCCCGCAACGGCCGCGTCCGCGAGGTCGGCCAGATCGCGGCGGAGCTGTTGAACCTCCGGGGCAGCAGCCTGGACGGGGACGCGCGTCGCGCCTACGCCCTGGCCGCGGTGCGTGTGGCCGTCGAGTGCGAGGAGCGCAGGAGCACCGAGCCCCGCTTCATCGTCCGCCGCTACGCCAGGTCGGTGCTGGCCGCCCAGATCGTCGACGGCGACCCGCTGGTGCCGGTGGAAGACGACCTGTTCGACCACGCGACACAGCTCGGCCGCAGGGCCGACGAACTGGTGGACCTGGGGTCGCGAGACCCGCTGCCGACCCCCGCCGCGGTGCGTGAGGCGCTCCGCGGGGTCGAGGCCCCACTGGGCATGGACCCGTTCACCGACACCGCTCTGGTGCAGCTGGCCTCGGCGGCCTCCCGCAATGCCGAGTTCACCCCCCGTCTGGAGCTCTACCCGGCGGACCTGGACCTGGAGCGCGCACTGCAGATCACGCAGGCCGTCGGCTACCTGGGCGAGCCGGGCATCACCCCGAAGCAGGTCCGTGACCGGGTGCGGGCGCGTTTTCCCGCGCTGCCCAGCCCGAGTGACGACCAGCTGTGGAAGCTGCTCGTCGGCAAGCACAAGAAGCTCCGGCGGCGCGAGGTCCAGGGCACGTGGTTCTGGTACCTGGAGCCGGAACTCACCACGATCCGCCCCTCCACCCACACCGGCCACCACCACCGTCCCGGGCAGGTCGACACCGCCTCCGCGCAGGCCTGGACCCGGTTGGAATCGGCCGTGGAGCGGGGCGGCTACCGCGCGGTCAAGGCGTGGATGACCGACACCGAGCGCAGCGCCGAAGCGCTGGGGCGCACCCCCGGCGTGGTGCCCTTCGACGTCTCCGCAGAGTTTGTGGCGGTCGTGGACGAGCTGATCGACGCCTCGGGCGGACGTCCTTCCTGGGAGGTCGTGCTCGAGGCCGACAACAGCCGTCCGGTCTACTTCGACCGGATGCTGGGCGAGGTGTTCCGGCGCCTGGGCGAACGGGTGCGCACCGCGAGCGCGGAGGCTCCCGGAGGCGACGGCGTGGTGCTGCTGTACCGGGCCACGCCCCTGGCCCGCTACGAGCCCGGCCGCGCACTGCTGAGCATGCTGGCGCAGGAAGCGCGGGAGTCTGGCACCGGTCCGCGCGGGCTGTGGCTGCTGTGCCCCATGCGAGGCCCGCAGAGCCCGGCGACCCTGGACGGGCACCCCGCGGGGATCATCGCCGATGCCGAGCAGGTCCTGCTCCCGCGCGGTTTCGCCGCCCCCGAGGCCGTGCTGGCCTCCTGACGCTCTCTTGCAGGGGAACCCGGCCGGGCGACAACCCGACCGGGTTCCTTTGTGGTTCATATCTGCACATATAAGATCCCAATGCATTCATTGTCCGAATTGGGATCTTGTGTGCATGTCACTCAAAACTATGCGCGCCGGATGTTCGATGGGGGTAGCATAGTAGGAATTCCTCGATTTTCTTCCTCCTCTTCTGTGGTGCGCGAGTTTTCGTGCGTGCTCGGCCATCTCACCCTGCGAAGGTGTACATGCGGATCAAGACCGTTCGAGTTGAGAACTTTCGGCGTCTGCGCCAGGTCAAGATCGACCTTGATGAGAGCGCGACCGTGTGCGTCGGGGCGAACAACAGCGGCAAGACCTCGATCACGCACATCTTCCGTTCGTTCTTCGTGGAGAAGGCGCGAGACCTGACTTTCTACGACTTCAACTCGGGTTGCTGGGACGACTTCTCCAGCATCGGCGACGGCGCGGATTTCCCGGTGATTCGGCTGGACCTGCTCCTGGAGGTGGAGAAGGAGGACTGGTACCGCGTCATCGAGATGATGTCGTTCCAGGACCTGGGCCAGGACATCGGCCAGGTGGCACTGAGGATCGAGTTCGGTCCCAAGGAAGGTCACGGGGGGCTCCTAGCGGCCTTCAAGGAGGCTCGAGAGAAGGCGAGGCACACCACGCGGAAGGCTAAGTCGGAGAAGAGAAGGTGGACCAAGGGGGTGTACTCCCCATGGCCCGAGAGCATGCGCGACTATCTTGACAAGAGGTTGCGGGATTCCTACGCGCTGAGCTACCACGTGCTCGATCCGAAGAGCTTCGACCGCGACGGGTGCCGGCCCGAGGACGTCGTCGGTCCACTCACCGACAATCCGACCGCGGCACAGCGCTTCCTCGACAGCCTCGTTCGCGTGGACATGGTCGACGCCCAGCGCTTTCTCTCGGACGACCCCACCTCCAAGGGGCTCGACCTGTCACGGCACGTGTCCAAGTTCCTGCGGCGCACCATCGACCCGGGCGAGGTCAACCACGCCGCACTGCAGGCGATGCGGCTGTCGGAGCGGGGGGCCGAAGGCTATCTCCAGGAGAAGCTCAAGGACACCTTCGACGAACTGAACGACAGCTCCGACGACCGGCTGGCGAACCTGCGTCTGGTCGTGCGCAGCCGCGTCGACAACGACGGCCTCATCATGGACAGCGCCTCGATCCACGTGTCCTCCACGGGTATCGACGGCAAGCAGCTCGAACTGCCGGAACGCTACAACGGGCTCGGCTACAAGAACTACCTCTACATGATCCTCGAGGTCATCGGTATGCACCGGGCGTGGACCACGGCCGAGGAGGACAGGGCGGTCATCCACCTGGTGGTGATCGAGGAGCCCGAGGCGCACATGCACCCGCAGCTGCAGCAGGCGTTCCTGAACGCCGTCAGGGCACGCGTGAGGAAGAACGCGATGACGGGTTTCCACACGCAGATCATCGTGACCACGCACTCGCCCAACATCATCTACGACACCTCCTTCGAACCCATCAGGTACTTCCGGCGTATCACCGAGATCGCGGGGGCTCCCGCGACCCAGGTGCGTGACCTGTCCCGGTTGAACGTGGAGAACGACGAGAAGAACTTCCTGCGGCGCTTCCTGAAGTTGACCAACTGCCACCTGTTCTTCGCCGACGCGGTGGTGCTCGTCGAAGGTGATGCGGAGCGGATTCTGCTGCCGCTGATGATCGAGAACCATGCCCGGGACCTGTCGTGCCTGACCCGGGCACACATCTCCTACTTGGAGGTCGGTGGATCCCATGCCTTCAGGTTCGATCCCCTGGTGGAATTCCTGGGGCTGCCGGCGCTGATCATCACCGACCTGGACAGCGTGGACCCGGGCCAGAACAGGAAGGCGTGTACCGCAGACACACCGGACGCGGTCACGAACAATCAGACACTCATTCAATGGCTGCCGAAGAAGAAGAGCGTGCAGGAGCTGTGGTCGGCCACCGTGAAGGAAAAGACCGGCGGCTACGGTACGGACGAGGCCTCGTCGTCGGTGCGGGTGGCCTATCAGATACCTCAGGCGTTCATGTGGCAGGGAGTACCGGGCACGGCGAGTGGGCGGACCCTCGAGGACGCCATGATCCTGGAGAACCTCGCGTGGGTGGAGAAGAACGGCAAGGACGAGATTCCACTCAGGCTGGACAGTGATATATCGCCGGGTGAAGTGGTAGGGAAGGTTCATGAGTTCGTCCGGAATCTGTCCGGTGGCAAGACCAACCTGGCGCTGACGTTCTTCGACCTGTTCGCAAAGGAGAAGTGGACCACCCCTCATTACATCGACGAAGGCCTGGTGTGGCTCAACACCCAGCTCGCTCGGAAGGCGGACCTGTGAGCGGGCGCCTTCACCGCAAGGACACCCAGGCCGACACTGAGATCCGCGGGGTCCTGGACTCCTCGGCCAAGGGGGGCTTCGTGGTCATTGCCGGAGCCGGGTCGGGGAAGACGACCTCACTTGTCAAGGCACTCGGGCACATCAGTCGCGTCCACGGCCCCGACTTGCGTGCCCGGGGGCGCAGGGTCGCTTGCATCACCTACACCAACGTTGCGGTGGAGGAGATCCGCAAGGACGTCGGCCATGACAGCCTCTTCTTCGTCTCGACCATCCACAGCTTCCTGTGGGAGATCGCCAAGCCCTTCCAGGGCGCGATAGCACGGTGGGTTCGCCAGGAGATCGCCCGGCGCATGGCCAAGAACCCGTCTGACCAGACCCAAGAGGCCCTGGCGTGGCTGGACTCCCCGAATCCGCGATTCACCTACGAAACGGGGCGGAACTTCGACCGGGGAGTGCTCGGCCACAGCGACATCACCCGCCTCGTGCCCTGGCTGATCGAGGAGTACCCGAACCTGTCCACCATGACCGCGCAGTCCTTCCCCTACATCCTGGTCGACGAGAGCCAGGACACCACCCGCGATGTGGTTGCCGCGCTCAAGACCATCGAACGGCTCGAGCGCGGGAACGTCTGTGTCGGATTCTTCGGGGACCCGATGCAGCAGATCTACACGGGCGGAGCCGGGAACATCGAGGGGGAGGAGGGGGCGGGCTGGACCACCATCAGGAAGAAGGAGAACTGGCGCTGTCCGGAACGGGTCTTGCACGTCATCAACGGCATCCGTGCGGCCTCACCGCGTGACGGCGGGCTTCAACAGATACCGGGCAGGAAGCCGGGAGGGAAGCCGCAAGCGGGCTTCGCGGACCTGTTCGTCCTTCCCTCGAGCGGGGACGACGAAGCCCAGGTGACGAGGGTCCGTGAATTCCTCGCCCGGAGTCAGAGGGACGACGGGTGGTGGGCCGGAACCGAAGGCACGGATCTCAGGATCCTGGTGCTGGAGCACCGCCTCGCCGCTGAGCGGATGGGGTTCGCCGATGTGCACAGGGCCTTCGCCCAGGGCAAGAGCGCGGAGGTAAAGGAGGGTTTCCGGGAGGGAACCCACTGGGGCCTCGCGCCGTTCATGAAGCGGATCCTCCCCCTGGTCGAGGCGGTGGAGTTGGAGGAGGGGATGACAGCGCTGGCGATACTGCGCGAGTCCGCTCCCAGCCTCCGGGGCTTCCTAGAGGGGAAGGACTCGGCAGATGTGCTCACCGAGGTGAAGAACGACACCGAAAAACTGGTCTCCCTCATGAAGCACGGTAGTGGGATGACCGTCGGACAGGTACTGAGCCATGCGGTGCACACCAAGCTCATCCCGTTCGACCTGCGGATCCGTCCCCACCTGTTGCGCGCGGTCGGCTCCGAAGGACTGAACGGGGTTTCCGTGGAAGAAGGGGAGTCTGACTCGGAAACGCCGACGCGGGAGAAACCGGAGATCATGCGCGCGGTGATGGACGCCTACCTCGCCTGCCCGGTCGAGCAGGTCAGGGCTTACCGCGACTACATCACCGGCCAGTCACCGTACGAGACCCAGCAAGGAGTGAAGGGGGCCGAGTTCGAGCGGGTCATGGTCCTGGTGGACGCCGAACGGAGCCGTCACCCCGATTTCTCCTACGCGAAGTTCTTCGGCCTGCGCGAAATCAGTGACACGGACCGCAGGAACGAGGAGGCAGGCAAGGACTACGCCGTCGACCGGACCCGGCGGCTCTTCTACGTCGGCTGCTCGCGAGCGACCCGTTCGCTGGCCGTGGTGCTGTTCACCGAGGAGCCGGAGAAGGCGCTTGATCTGCTGCGCCAGGACGGCAGGAGCCCTTTCCCCGCCGGCAGCGTGCACGGGATCGGTGATCTGGAGACGTAGGAGGTCTGGCGGCAGGCGAAGTGCGGATGATCGGGAGGCTGTGCCTGCTATCCGGCTGCCTGACGAAGTCCGTGCCGTGGTTCGCTGTTCCGAAGAGGGTGGGTGTTCATCGTGACCGTGCCCTGAGTGTCACCTGGAGCGAGGGATCACAGCTGGTCGCCTCGGGCTCGGCCGACGGCACCCTGCGGCTGTGGGATGCCGACATGCCCCCGGAGGAGCTGACACGCGTGGCAAGGCGGCGCACCTTCCGGACCCTGATGCCGCAGGAGAGCCGCGCGTACTTGCTCGCGCTTGGCGAGGAAGGGGCTGCTGGGGTTGGTAGCCCCGAATGGCCTCGCGGACCTCGGGGAGACCAGGTAGCTGTCGGGGTCCAGGACGAGGACCATCGCCGTGCGCTCAGGGATTCCCAGTACCGGCCTCGACCGGCTGGGACTGTATGCAAGCCACGCCCGGACTCTCCCGGAGGTCGGCCTCGGCCGAGTGCTTTCCTCGTGCCAGGCGGCCTCGATACCGATGACGGATTCACATCGACTGCAAATGGGTGCAAACTGGTATTTAGTGGACGTTTCGCGCGCGGAGTGTTTCACGCCGCGCCGGGGAAGGGGCGGTCCGGTGGACACGTCATTGCGGGTCCTGCTCACGGAGGGCGAGTCACCGCCTGATCGAGTGGACGAGATGACCCGTCAACTCAGACGCGAACTGCTCCAGCTCGACGTGGACGACGTCGTACCTTCCCGAGGGGGCAAGGCTCCACCCGGCTCACGAGGTTGGGACATGGCGCAGGGCGGTGCGCTGCTGGTCACACTGGGCCAGTCCGCCAACGCACTGCGGACGGTCGTCGACGCCGTCAGGAACTGGAGGGCCCGTTGCCGGGAGCGCCCGACCATCCGGCTGGTGATCGACGGTGACGTCCTGGAGATCTCCGAAGCCACCCCGGAGCAGGCCGCGCGGTCGTTCGAGCTCTTCGCCGGCCGCCACTCCTCCGCAGGGAGCACCCCATGAACGGCGTCCGGCACGCCCTAATCGTCGCCACCGACTTCTACCAGGACGACGGCCTGGCGCACCTGAAGTCGCCGGGCCAGGACGCTGTGGTCCTGGCCGAGGTGCTGCGTGATCCGCAGATCGGCGGGTTCGAGGTCGAAGTGCTGCGCAACGAGCCCGTGCACGCGCTGCGCAGGCGCGTGGAGGACTTCTTCGCCGACCGGCACAGGGAAGACTCGCTTCTCCTGCACTTCTCGTGCCACGGAATGAAGAACGTCTCCGGGGAACTCCACTTCGCCGCCGTTGACACCCTGCCCCAGAGACTGTCCTCGACCGCGGTCTCCGCGGACTTCGTCCACAGGTGCATGGCCGAGGGGAGGGCGCGCAACGCCATCCTCTTCCTCGACTGCTGCTACGGTGGCGCGTTCCTGACGGGCATGGGCACCCGTGCGTCCGGGAACGTGAACGTTTTCGACTCCTTCACCGCGGAGGGATTCGGCGGCGGGCGCGGGTGGGCGGTGATCACCGCCTCCAACGCCATGGAGTACTCCTTCGAGGGCACGGATCTGGCCGACGACCGGCAGGTGCGGCCCTCGGTGTTCACCCGGGTGCTCGCTGCAGGGCTGGCCTCCGGCGAGGCGGACCTTGACGCCGACGGGCGCGTGTCGATCAACGAGCTGTACGACTACGTCTACGACCAGGTCCGCCAGGAGAATCCGCACCAGACGCCCAGCCGCCGCATCGAACTGCAGGGTGACGTCTACCTGGCTCACAGCAAGCGGCGCAGGACCGATGCGGAGGGCTTGCCAGAGGCGCTGAGGTCCGCGGTTGCGAGTCCCGACGTGTTCACCCGGAGGGGATCGGTCTCCGAGCTCCGGGACCACTTGCAGAGCGCGGACAGGGAGACCGCGGAGGTGGCGTGCCAGGCGCTCCACGGGCTGGTGCGCAACGACATCAGGTCGATCGCGGAGGAGGCGTCCCACGCCCTGGACGAGGTGGCGGTACGCCCCTCACCGGGGTTGCTGGACTTCGGTCGCATCGTCCAGCACTCTCCCGAGCCGCACCGCAGGGTCCAGCTCCTCGGCCCCGCCCTGGCACACGAGTGCGTCCCGCACCCGCTGGAACCCTGGATCCACGTGGCGGAGGAACCGGACGGGTTGGACGTGTCAGTCGACACGGCGCGGCCGGGCAAGTGGGAGGGAACCCTCTCGCTCGAGGGCAGGGCTGGGGACTCCTCGGTGTCCGTCCGTGCGGAAGTAGTGCACGCGCCGGTGCCTGCGGAGCCCGTTCCCTCACCGGTACCGCACTCGGCCGGGGCCGGCGGGGTAGGGGGCACCGCGCCGAGGCCACCCGTGTCTCCTGGCCCACCACCGGTGCGTCGACCAGCGAGCGGGGCCGCCGCTGGGCCCGTGGTCCCCGGACCACGGGCGCCCGACCCCGGCCCGGGGATTTCGCCGGTGACGCCCACCGCTCTGCCGTTCGCCGGCTTCGGGGCGCGACTGGCCGCGCGGACCATCGACTACGTGCTGGTGCTGTTCTTCGCCGTGGTCGCGGTCTTCGCCGTGGCGCTGGTCGCTGCGGTCCTGGCGGCTCCGGACAGTTCCATGGACGCGCTGGGTAACATCCTCGCGGTGCTGTTCTTTCTCGGGTGGGGTGTGCTGCTGTTCTTCTACGACTGGATTTTTCTCCGGCACCTGGGAGCGACCTTCGGCAAGATGCTCCTGCGGATCAGGGTGGTGAGCGCTGCCGACGGCGGGGGGCTGAGTCGCCGACAGGCGGCGGGCAGGGCCGCGGTGTTCGGGCTGCCGCAGACGGTCCCGCTCCTGGGGCAGTTGGTGGTTTTCTTCGAGTCGCTCGCAGCGCAGGCGGATTCACGTGGACAGGCCCTGCACGACAGGTGGGCGGGAACCGTGGTGGTACGGAAGCAGGGCCGAGGGTGAGGCGGGAACCCTGGTACCGCCCAGGCGCACTGCTTTCCGGAGGCCCCTGGCAGTGGGGGAAAGCGGAGAACACACCTCTCGGCTGCCGGACTCCTCCCGGTCGGGGAGGCCGGTGGCGGTACGTGAAGGCGATGTCGCGGAGGAAGCGGAAGCAAATCCCTCCGACCTGGGAAATACAGTCGGCCAAGGTAGAGGGCAGGGGGACGCACGACGGTGCCCCCACCCGTGGTGGGTGAAGGCACCGGACGTGGGGGACAAGCCGAGGATCAGTCTGCGCGGGCGACGCTGAGGAAGGCCTCCCACTCGGCTGCGGGGAAGGGGAAGTGCCCCTTGGCCGGGTTCTTGGAGTCCCGGACGGCTGCACCGCAGGGCAGGTCAGCGACCTCGACGCAGTTCTCTCCAGCGCCGCTGTAGCTGCTCTTCCGGAACATAGGGTCTGTCACGATCAATCCTCTAGCGATTCGACCACGTCGTGAACGAAATCGATGGTCTGGGCCACGGTGAGTGCGGCGCTGCTTGCTTCACGCCACATCGCATCGTACTGGCGTATCTCATCCGAACTCTCTACATACAGTGTGGACGTTGGCGTCTCGGCATAGCCGATGGTGGGGTCGCTGGGCTCGGGGAACTCCATGATCTGAAAGCTGCCGAGGTTCGCGGCGTGCATCCCAGCAGAGAACGGCAGAACCTGAATGGCGATGTTCGGCCTGGTCGCCATGCTGATGAGGTGCTGGAACTGCTTTCGCATGACAGCCGATCCTCCTGCATGGCGTCGGAGAGCAACCTCGTCGATGACCGCGGCGTACTCTGGTGGATGCAGCCGGTCCAAAATCTCCTGACGTTCCATCCGAGCTTGCACATGGCGCTGGATGCGCTC
The DNA here is from genome assembly GCF_053616335.1 of Nocardiopsis sp. NPDC055824. Lineage (NCBI taxonomy): Bacteria > Bacillati > Actinomycetota > Actinomycetes > Streptosporangiales > Nocardiopsidaceae > Nocardiopsis > Nocardiopsis sp. NPDC055824. Next base: position 34,971 of record NZ_JBSHDN010000001.1, on the reverse strand, counting down.
TTCCGAGTAGGCGTTGGCTCCCAGAAAAACCGCGCGGGTGTAGTCCGCGGTCTGCAGGAGCCCTGGAATCACCTGAGCTTCGTAGACGCGTATGAGTGAGGCTTCAACCTCGAAAGAAGGAAGCCCAGCCGTGCTGAAGACGTCCTTGTATTTGGACCACCAACCCAGCTCTGCAGCGTCTTTGGCGAGTTGGTGCATGCTCTCCCAAGCGCTCTTGTCTACCTCGTAGAGCTTGGCCAGCGCATCAAGATGTGATGCGCGGATGCGCTTGAGGGACGCGGTTTCCATCTTGCCGAGAGTGGCTCGAGGGACACCGGACTTCTTGGCTGCTGTGTCGAGAGTGTCCCCGGTGGCCTCGCGCAGGTCTCTGAGGATGCGAGCAAGCCGACGTCGTCGGATGGTGGGGCTGAAGGGGCGCGTCATGCAGGCAATCTATCAAACTTTCCTGGAGATTCTCTGTAAATGTTGACTGTAGAGAATCTCTGAGTGAAGATGGTGGCGTATCCAGTCACCGCTGCCTCACGGAGTGTCGTGAGTCAGTGTTGGTCAGGCTACTCGGTGCCCCTTCCTGATGTCTGGGAACCACGAAGGTCCACCCTTGCGGGCACATCGAACCCCTGTTCCGCTCCCACACGTCAAGGAGTCTGTTCGTCATGCCCGTCATCGCTCCCGTGCCCCCGTTGCCCGAGGTGACCATCCGGCTCTCTGACCTGGTCCCGCCGTTGTATCGGCACTACTTCAACGGCCATCCCGACCGTCCCAACTACAGGGTCCGGCGCTACGACTTCGGGTCATCCGCCAAGTTCCTTCCGCTGGTTCGCGCCTACCTGAACACGTGCGCCGCCCAGCGAGACGCCGACTACCAGTACCTGTTCACTCTGCTCGGCAACGAGTTGGCCGCGAACGCGCTGAAGCACTCCAGGTCCGGGTTGCCTGGACGCTCCTACTCGCTGCTGTGTGAACGCCACCGTGACGGTCTGCTGCTCATCTGTTGCGATGACGGAGCGCTCGTCCACCGGAAGTTGGATATCCACGAACGGAAGTACCTCACAGTCGACCCGAGCGGTCTCGATCCCCGAGCCGAGTGCGGGCGGGGCCTGGCCATGATCGACGCGCTCGCCTCCAAATGGGGAGACAACGGGCGTCCCAACTACCGCAAGGTGTGGTTCTTCCTCGCCTACGACCTGGAGGGCAGCATCTGGCCTGACCTCTTGGCGTAGAAGGCCGGCTCCGCGGACCAGAACGTGAGAAGGGCCCAGGAAAGCGCGGCAACGCTTCCCGGGCCCACCAACCCTGAAATCCACACTGCGAGATGTAAGAAGGCAGGATCAGTGACGCATCCTATCCCCGGCCCACGGCCGTCCAGTGACCCGATGTACCGCATCAGTCCGACTCTGAGCTGGCCTCGACGCCGTCCGCTGGTTGGCCCGGCATGTGTCGAGTGCGAGCATCCTTCGTGCCGCAGGCGGCGATCCCAGAGCCTGCCCAGGCTGGGTGGCCATCTCGCCGAGTTCTCCCGTGAGCACGCTCGGGCCGCAGCGCTTCAGACCCACAACCCGCACGTCGTGCTCTGGTTCGGTGAGAGCACTCAGTCCTACTGGGTCGCCACCCCGACGGGCCTGGCCGAGGCCCCTGACATCGACGCACTGCTCCTGCTTCTGGAACTCATACCTGTCCGGGTCTGATCACGCACTGCTGTGGCGGTGGCTGCCTTCCGTGGCGGCAACTACCGCCACAGCTCTACCACAACGAGAGAGACCGAAGACAGCCACCATCGTTAGGCGCTTTCGGTTACCAACAGGGGCTTCCAAGCCCGACAATGAGAGGTACCCAGTCCCTCTCGTCGTCTTGGAGCTCTCGTGGTCAATCACGCCCATCTGTTGAAGGATCTACAGAAGCAGGTTCGTCTGCTGGAGGCAGATCTGCGGGAGCGCAGCGAGGATCCCACTGCGATCAAGGGCATCGGCCCCAACGGTGCCCCCGAGACCTTTGATGCCTTCCTGAAGCGTGAGTACCAGCGGGCACGGGACGCCGAGCGAACCGCGACCACGGAAGGCGCTTGGCGCGAGGGTCAGGTCACCCAGGCCGCCGTGGCATGGGTGCTGGCGACGGTTTTTGTCCGCTTCTGCGAAGACAACGGCCTCCTGGAACAGCCCTTCATTGCCGGGCCTAAGGACGATCAGGACCGCTACAGCGTGGCCCAAGAGCTGAAGGATGCGTGGGTTCTTCGGGGCCGCAGTGAGAATCCGAACGCGCTCGAACGCACCGACCGTGACTGGCTGGAGCACGCCTTCGAGCAGATGAGCGTGTCCTCAGTGATGGCTGGGCTCTTCGACAAAAAGCACAACCCGATGTGGACGGTCACTCCGTCCCATCAGGCGGCCAAAGCTCTGATCGACTTCTGGCGGTCTGTGGGAGACGACGGGCACCTCGTCCACAACTTCACGGACCGTGAGTGGAACACTCGCTTTCTTGGTGATCTCTACCAGGACCTGTCCGAGGAGACCCGCAAGACCTACGCACTGCTCCAGACCCCGGAGTTCGTCGAGGAGTTCATTCTCGACTACACCCTTGAGCCTGCGGTGGAGGAGTTCGGACTTGATGGGAACCGGATCTACCAAGCAGACAGTAAGGGTTTCCGTCTGATCGACCCGACCTGTGGTTCGGGTCACTTCCTGCTGGGGGCTTTCCACCGCCTGCTTGCCAAATGGCGAGAGGCTGAGCCAGGAGCACCGAAGCATGACCTGATTAGCCGTAGTTTGCGTAGTGTGCATGGCGTGGACAAGAATCCCTTTGCTGTAGCAATTTCTCGATTCCGCCTTCTTGTTGTAGCCATGAAGGAAGGTGGAATTTCTCGTCTGGAGCCGAGTAACCCTTACTGGCCGATTATTGTGGCTACGGGAGATTCTTTGCTTCACGGGCGTGATGCTCCTGGAGCGAGGGACCATCTTCCTGGAATGGGTGGTGCTCACCGATATTCGACAGAAGATTTTTATGAGTATGCGGTTGAGTACGACCTTCTTGGTTCTCAAAGCTATCATGTAGTTGTTGGAAATCCTCCTTATATCACAGTGAAGGATAAGCGAGAAAAGGAAGCATATCGAGAACGATACTCTTCTTGTTCTGGTGCTTACGCTCTTTCGGTCCCATTTGCGGAACGGTTTTTTAACCTGTCGAGGCGTTCGGGATCGAACGAGTCGGGGGCAGGGTTCGTTGGGCAAATCACAGCAAACTCTTTCATTAAGCGTGAGTTCGGAAAGAAGTTGATTGAGGACTTCTTTCGGAATGAGGTAAAACTTACGCACGTGATTGACTCGTCTGGGGCGTACATTGCTGGCCACGGGACGCCGACAGTTATTTTGTTTGGGAAAAATAAGCCTAATAGTCACAAGTCTATTATTCGGGCCATTCTTGGAATCCGAGGAGAGCCAGCTCGGCCCTCTGTGGGTTCCGAGGGTTTGGTCTGGAGATCAATTATCGATCAAGTTGATGCTCCTGAAAGCGAGTCGAATTGGGTCAGCTCAGTTGATCTTCCTTGGGTTTCTTTGAGTAGGCACCCGTGGAGCCTCTCTGGGGGTGGGGCAGCGGACACCTTTGATCGAATATCGGAGGTATCTGGTTCTTCGCTTTCAAAGCGAGTTGAAAATATTGGTTTTGGTGCGGTGACGCGCCAGGATGAAGTCTATATGCTTGGCCTTCCAAAGCTTCTGCGGTCCAATTTTCGATCCGAAAGGATAAGGCGTTTGTTTGGAGGCGAGGGGGTGAGGGATTGGCGTGTTTCTGGTGGTTCATATTCTGTATTTCCCTACGATCCAATCTTGCTTAATGCTGATCTTAATGCGCATGAACTTTCACACCTGTGGCCTTATGGGGTCCTTTTGCGGGAGAGGAGGGCTCTGTCTGGAACGCAAGAAGAGCAAGGCTTGTCTTGGTTTGAGTATTCTAGCTTTAATTCTCACAGGTATGCATCTGATTATTTGATATCTTTCCCCTTTGTTGCGACGCATAATCACTTCCATCTGCGTTCGGGTGAAGATTTCTTTATCCGCACTGCGCCGGTAATCAAGCTGCCGCAAGGTGCAACGGAAAATCATTATCTGGAGTTGCTGGGAGTGTTGAATTCTTCGGTGGCGTGCTTTTGGCTCAAGCAGGTGAGCCACAACAAGGGGCGTCCAGGAGCGGAGCAGGCCGGGGCGGATGAGCCATGGGAGCATCGATTCGAGTTTACTGGGACGAAGCTTCAGGGTTTTCCGATTCCGAAAAGTTTGCCGCTGGTGCGATCTAAGGACCTTGATGCCCTTGCTCGGCGACTCTCATCCTTTGAACCTTCTGCAGTCACTGGATCTGGGGTCCCATCGGCTGAACGACTCAGTGAAGCAAAGCGCGAATTCTCGGCTACTCGGCGGCGGATGATTGCTCTCCAGGAAGAACTCGATTGGGATGTCTACCATCGTTATGGGCTCATTGATGATGCTCAATTTTCTGAACTGATTGTTCAGGATGTGTCTGATGTTCCTGATATTGATTCAAGTGAGCGGGCCTTTTCTATCGTCATGGCGCGAAAGATGGAAAGTGGTCAACTTTCCACCACGTGGTTCAGTCATCATAATCACAAGTTCACGCCCATAAGTATGCTTCCCGCGCACTGGCCTGAGCCTTACAAGCAGATCGTGGCCAAGCGCATCGAATTGATCGAGTCCGACAAGAACATCGGTCTAATCGAGCGACCCGAGTTCAAGCGTCGCTGGCAGTCCGAGCCCTGGGAGAAAAAGCAGCAGGCCGCGCTCAAGTCCTGGCTCCTGGACAAGTGCGAGGACCGGCGCCTGTGGTTCACCGCTGACGACTACGGTGACGAGCGCGCCCGACCGCTCTCGGTCCGCGCACTCGCTAACCGTGTGCGTGACCTGTTCCCCGAGGCAGCCGAGGTCGCCGCGCTCTACGACTCCAGCAAGGATTTCGCTCAGGTCATCGCGGACATCGTCAAAACCGAGCACGTTCCCTACCTCGCCGCGCTCCGCTATAAGGAGCCCGGTATGCGCAAGCGCGCGGACTGGGAGCACATGTGGGATCTCCAGCGAGAGGAGGACTCCCTCAACGCCGATCTGGCCGAAGGCGAGAAGGAGAAGCGCCTCGACATTCCCGTCCCACCCAAGTACACCTCCGCTGACTTCCGCAAGAACGAGTACTGGTCCAACCGGGGCAAGCTCGACTTGCCCAAGGAGCGCTTCATCTCCTACCTCGGAGCCGAGAACGACTCCGACCACTCTCTCCTCCTCGGCTGGGCCGGGTGGGACCATGCACAGCAGGCCGATGCCCTGGCCACCCTCGCCCACGAGCGACTCGAACAGGACGGCTGGGCCGAGCAGCGCGAGCGGATGATCCCCCTCCTGGCCGGGCTCACCGAACTACTGCCCTGGGTGAAGCAGTGGCACAGCGAGAAGGACGAGTACGGTGACACCCCCGCCGACCACGCCGAAGAGGACCTCACCACCCTGCGCAACACCACAGGCATCACCGAGTCGGAGATGAAGGACTGGCGTCCGGCGGCGCGGGGAAAGAAGGCCTGAGCTGGAGCTGCTCCGGCACCGGTCTTCGGACCGGAGCGGCACCTCGTCCATGACGCCCGTGCGGCCCCGCAGCACCACACCCCGGGGCCGCACTCAGAGCAAGGGTCTTTCAGCCCTTATTCCGGGGCCGGAACCGGCCATCTGGCCACTCTGGTCACCCTGGAAACAGGTGTGTTCAGCTCAGACCGGCGACATAGGCTGGGCACCTGGTCATACGAAGGAACCGCGTACCATCCCCGCCTTCCGGAGCGCTTTCCCGGAAGTGGTACGCGTCCCCTCACCACAGCAGTCAGAAGGGCACACGGCGACGATGGCGACACCTCCCCCTGGACCGGGCGACGACGCCGGCAACAGCAGGGTCATCAGCGACCTCATCGAGATCCCCGAGGCCGTCCATGACGGCGACCTGGTCGTCAAGCTCACCGAGAGCACCTCGACCCGCCAGGCCCAGGCCCTCGCCGAGTACGTCGTCACTCCCCAGCTCGCCGAGTCCTTCGACCAGGCGCTGGAGACCATCCGCTCCTCCGTCGTGGACGGCAAGTCCCAGGCCAGCTACCTGCACGGTTCCTTCGGTGCCGGTAAGAGCCACTTCCTCGCCGTGCTCTCCGCGATCCTGGACCACCACCCCGACGCCCGGGGCAAGCGCGGCCTGGCCGACACCGTCGCCAAGCACGACAGCTGGCTGCGGGACAAGAAGTTCATCGAGGTCAAGAGCCACCTCATCGGCGAGGAGTCCATCGAGTCGCATGTCCTGGGCGGATACGTCCGCCAGGTCCGCGCCGAGCACCCCGACGCGCCGGTCCCCGCCGTCTACCGGGCCGATGGGCTCCTTGCCGACGCCCGTGACATGCGCGCCCGTGAGGGTGACGCGGCGTTCATCGCTCAGCTCCCTCCCCGTGAGACCAAGGCCGAGAGCACAGGGGGAGCCGAGGACGCCGGATCCTGGGGCGCCTTCGGCGGCCCCGCGGCCTGGACTCCCGAAACTCTCGACCGGGCCTTCGCGGTCGTCCCCGAGACCGCAGACGGCACCGACCGCGCGCTGCGCGACGACCTCGTCAGCGCGCTGATCGCGGGACCCTTCAAACGCTTCACCGAGGCCGTCGGCGACTCCAGCAGCGCTTACATCGGTATGGACGAGGGCCTGGCCGTCATCAGCCGCCACGCCCGGGAACAGCTCGGCTGTGACGCCATCATCCTGCTGCTGGACGAGCTGATCCTGCGCTTCACCGCCTTCATCGGTGACGAGGGCCGCATCAACTCCGAGATCCAGAAGATCGCCAAGCTGGTCGAGTCCTCCCAGAGCCACCGGCCCGCGCCCATCATCAGCTTCGTGCCGCGCCAGCGCGACCTGCGCGACCTCGTCGGACTGGGCGGCGGCACCGAGGGCGTCTCCCAGACCATCAACTACTGGGACGGGCGCTTCGGCCACATCAAGCTCGCCGACGCCAACCTCACCGAGGTGGTCCGCCACCGCCTCATCAGGCCCCGTAACGACGCCGCCGCGACCGAGATCGACGCCGCGTTCGAACGCATGACCCGCACCCGCCCCGAGGTCCGCGACGCCCTCCTGGACAGCGAGGGCGGCGACACCAGCACCTGGGAGGACTTCCGCAAGCTCTACCCGTTCAGCCCCGCCCTGCTGCACGTCATGGTGGACCTGTCCGGGGCACTCCAGCGCCAGCGCAGCGCGCTCAAACTCCTGCTGCAGCTCTTGGTCCAGCACCGCTCCACCCTGCCAGTGGGCCAGATGGTGCCGCTCGGCGCGGTCTTCGACGTCCTCTTCGACGGCGAGGAACGCCCCTTCACCGACAAGTTCAGCGTCGAGTACGCCAAGATCCGCACCTTCTACCGCACCAAGGTCCGGAAATGGCTGCTCACCCGCAACGGGACCAGCGAGGCCGAGGTCCACGGGCTCGACGTGCGGGCACCGTTCCGGCGAGAGGACCTGCTGGTCAAGACCCTGCTGCTGAGCGCGCTCACCCCCCACGTGCCTGCGCTCAAGGATCTCACCGCCGGCCGGGCCATCGCCCTCAACCAGGGCATCGTCAAGGCCCGCCGTAGCGGCCAGGACGTCGCCGCCGTCACCCAGTTCTTCAAGGACATGGCAGCGCAGTTCGGCGAGATCCGGGTCGGGGACCAGGCCACCGATCCCACGGTCTCCCTCAACCTGCTGCGGGTGGACACCGAGTCGCTGATGCGCACCGCCTACTCCGCGGCCAACGACCATGCCCTGCGCCACCTGTTCAAGCGCCTGCTCTGGAAGGAACTGGGCCTGGACGAGGGCGCCGCGCGCACCCACGTCGTCTGGCGCGGCACCCAGCGACTGGTCGAGATCACCTTCGGCAACGTGCGCTCGGAGGACATGGGCCGTGAGGAGTTCCAGCCCGAGCACGCGCACGCCGTACGGATCGTCCTCGACTACCCCTTCGACGAGGACGGCAAGACCCCGACCGAGGACCGCAACCGGGTCCACAAGCTGCGCGAGGAGTTCGCCACCCCGCCCGCCACCCTGGTGTGGCTGCCCACGTTCCTGTCCCCGCGCAGGCTTGAGGACGCCCGTCGCCTCCTGATGATGGAGTACCTCCTCCAGCCCGACGTCATCGAGGAGAAGGCACCCGACTGGAGCAGCGACGACCGGCGCGACGCCCGTGCCCAGCTCGACAACCAGTGCAACCAGCTCACCGCGCAGATCAGCGGGCTGATGCGCGGCTCCTACGGGCTGGTGGAGACCGGCCAGGACAGCACCGACTATGACGCGTTCGCCGATCGCCACATCGAGCCGCTGCCGCCGTCGCTGACCGTCCCGCTGGAGGCGGGCAGCCAGTTCCCGGCCGCCCTGGAGCGCGTCACGCGCAAACTCCTGGACCACCTCTACCCCGAGCACCCCGACTTCTCCATCGGCACGGGAAAGACCCCGGTGCGCAGGCCCGACCTGTCCACGGTCCTGAGCGCCGTCGAGGCCGCCAAGGCCGAGAAGCTGCACAACCACACCCCGGCCAAGACCGACCTTCCCGCGCTGCGCAGGATCGCCGACCCGTTGGAGATCGCCAAGGTCACCGAGGTGTTCGTGCTGCGCGACGAGTGGGTGCGCAGGCTCGACCACTACGCGCGCCTCAACCAGGCCGAGACCACCGACATCCGGGTCAGGGACCTGAAGCGGTGGATCCGTGACCGCGAGGACGGCCGGGGCCTGCCCGAGGACGTGGTGGACCTGCTCGTGCAGGTCTACGCGATCCAGTCCGACCGGGCCTGGATCCGTGCGGGCAAGCGTTACACCGGGGTCGGCTTCGGCCAGCTCAGCGACGACATCGTGCTCCGCCGACAGGAGCTGCCCTCTCAGGAGGACTTCGACCGCGCCAACGAGCGGGCCGAGAAAGTCTTCGGACTCACCCGTCAGCCCGTCCTCAACGCCCGCGCCGTCCAGCGCATGGCCGAACAGCTCAAGGAACAGGCCCAGCGCAAGCAGGCGCCCACGGAGCACCTGGTCAGGGAACTGACGGCGCACAGCGACATCCTCGGACTGGACGAGGAGGCCCCGCGCCTGCGCACCGCGCGTGCCACCGACGACCTACTGGGGCGTCTGCGCGGCCTCACCGACGACACCGCGCTGGTGAGCTTGCTGGGCCAGGCCGACCTGCCCGAGGAAGGGGCGGTGTACAAGGCCGGCATGGACGGAGCGAACAACCTCGCCCAGGCGCTGGCTGCGACCCAGTGGGACACGCTGCGCGCCCTTGCACAGATCGCGGGCACGGGTGGCACTGACGCGAAGAAGGCAGGGCAGACGCTGGCCGACCTGCGCGAGGCGGCCCGCCACAACGCGCACAGCAAGAACCTGGCCGACATGCTCAGCGTCGCGAACCGGGACGCCGTGGCACTGCTGGTCAGCAGGGCCAAGACAGAAGACCAGGACGAGGATCCTGTGCGGAATCCGGGTGGGAAGATCGTCCGTCCGCCGCAGAAGACCGGGGGAGAGGAAGACGACCCGCTCCCCGACAGCGACGACAAGGACTGGCTGCTCGTGAAGGCCGACGGCGACGTGGCCAACGCCGTGGACAGGCTCCGCAAGAGGCATGGCATCAGCCCGCGTACATCCATCGAGATCACCATCCGGGTGGCCAAGTGACCGCCGCCGCCCCCGCAGGGGGTACCACCGAGGCCGGTCCCGCACTGGGCCGGGTCAACGAGGAGGCCGTCGCCGGAGCCCTGCGCCGGGCGCTCGAGGCCGACCAGCAGCGTGTCGAGAAGGGCCGCCCGGCCTCGGGAACCAGATCTCTCGCCTTGTTCGCAGACCCGCGCTGGGACGGGCCCGACACGATCACGGTCCACCACGACGGCACCGACCTGAAGGTCCGCGTGGTCGGCGCCGACAGCGTCCTGGCCGCCGTACGCGAGCTCAGCCGTCCCCAGGAGGACACCGACTACCTCGTCATCCTCACCCCGCGCGAGCCGGACGAGTTCGGGGAGGCGCTTCTGGGCCGCTTCCTGGGCGAGGACGTGGTCCGCGTCAACAACTGGGAACTGCTCGCCGCCGACCTCAGGGTGACCGGCATCGACCCCCGGCTGTACTCGCGCAACTGGGGCTGGCTCGCCGACACCCTCCGCGAGATCCGCGCCACCCGGCAACTGCGGCTGGGCGCCGGCGTGCTCAAACTCGAGCAGGCCCTGTCCATCGCCGCCTCCGTGCGCTTCGGCCGCGAACCCGGTGAACAGATCGACGCCGCGGCGCTGCTGGAGTGGAGCCGAGACCCGGACGCCGTCTACGCCTTCAACCGCCTGCACGAGGACGAGCGGGACGCGCTCCGCACCGAACTGGAGGAAGGCCTGGGAGCCGTACCCCGCGTGCTCTTCCGACTGCTCGACCGGGACCTGGTCCTGGACGCGGTCCCCGTCGGGCTGGCCCTGGCCGAGCTCGCCGGAGCGGCCGGAGAGGACCAGTCCGCCAACAACGCCTTGATCAGGGCCCAGGAACGCTATTTCGGCGTCCGCCAGCCCACGGCCGCGGACGTGGAAGCATTCGGACTGGCCTGCGTCGCCGCACTGCTGCGCCTGCTCGACGGCCATGACCAGGACCAGGCGTCCGAGACGATCCGCCGGGCCGAGGAACTCCTCACCCAACTCGACGCCGTCCCCGTGGCGCGGGCCAGCCGCCTCCTCGACGCCGGCCTGTATGCACGCCTGGCCGACCTGGGACAGCAGATCAACCTCGCCTTGGGCGATCCCCAGGCCGACACCGCCGACCTCCTTCCATTCCCGCAGGACCTGTGCGAGGTGGAGGCCGCACTGGAACGACTGCGCAGGCACCGCCGCCACGACCCGGACTCCGACCAGGGCCTGGCCGCGCTCAACGCCGTCCGGCTCCTGCGGCGCATGGCCTCCGCCACCCCGGACCGGCCCATGGGCGAGGAAACGCCCACCACCGCGCGGCGCTGGATCCAGGCGCACGTCGACGACACGGGCTGGGTGGACCGTGCGGCCTCCGCCCTCTGGCACTCCCACACCGCGATCCCCGCCCTGGACCAGGCGGTGGAACGCCTCTACACCCGTGTGCGCCGCTGGCGTGCCACGACCGACGCCCTCTTCGCCACCGTCGTCAACAGGTGGAACAGCGGACACTCCTCCACCGACCCCCAACCGCGATCCGAGAACCTCCTCGACCACTTCGCCCGCCCCCTGGCGGTCGAACGCGCCCCCCTGGTCGTCGTCCTGGACGGGATGAGCGTCGAGGTGGCGGTCCAGCTCGCCGAGGAGATCAACGCCCGAGGCCGCCTCGCCGAGATCGGCCGGGGCACCGAGGACACCGCAGGGCGCGAGGGCGCGCTCGCCACCGTTCCTTCCACCACCAACTGTTCGCGGGCCTCACTGCTCAGCGGACGCCTGACCACCGGGAAACAGGACACCGAACGGGCGGGCTTCACCGCGCTGTGGAATACGGCCGGCTTCGGCCGACGCAAGGCCGTCCTGTACCACCAGCGCGACCTGGAGACCGGAGCGGGCCTGCACCTGCCGCTGAAGGTGCAGGCCGCCCTGGACGACACCGACACCGCGGTCGCCGTCGTCCTCAACACCATCGACGACGCCCTGGCCAAGGGACGCGAGACCGACAGCCCCACCTGGTCCCTGGCCCAGGTCGGAAAACTCTCCAGCCTGCTCGACGCCGCGGCCAGGGCGGGCCGCCCCGTCCTGCTGACCTCCGACCACGGCCACGTATGGGACCGCAGGGAGTCGCACAGGGGACAAGCGGGGGAGTCCGCCCGCTACCGCACCGGTGAGGCCGGGGACGGCGAGATCGTGGCCACCGGCGAACGGGTCCTGTTCGGTGACGGCCGCCTCGTGGTGCCCTACCGCGAGGACATCCGCTACACCGACCGCAAGGAGGGCTACCACGGCGGCTTCTCGGCCGCCGAGATGGTCATCCCCGTGCTGGTGTTCCTCCCCGTGCCCGAACGTGCGCCCAAGGGATGGGTCCGGCTCAACCCGTCCCTGTTCGAACCCGTCTGGTGGACCCAGGCACTGGAGAGCACCGCTACAGAGTCCCCCGCGCCCCGGACACCGCCCGCTGCCACGGGCAGGAGCGGACGCAGGGCCGCCAAGCGCGTCCCTGACGCCCAGGCGCCCGCACTGTTCGGGGACGAGGCCCTGGCACCGAGCACCCTGGGCGCCAAGGTGGTCGACTCCGCCCAGTTCAAGGTCAGCGTCGGGCGCACGCCCCGCGCCCCCTCGGCCCAGGAGATCGCCGCCGTCATCGACGCCCTCGTGGCCGTCGGCGGTGCCAACCCGCGTCTGCCGGTCGGTGCCGCCGCACGGGCCGCGGGCAAGCCGGAGGCCGCCCACCGGGCCGTGCGCTTCCTGAAGATGGTCGGCAAGGTCCTCAACGTGGAGGCCTACCCCGTGCTCACCCTGCCCGACGGCGAGCGCGGCGCCGAACTTAACGTGGCACTGCTCCAGCAGCAGTTCCTGAACGGAGGCAGCTGACCATGAACACCGTCAGCCCGGTACGCCGTGAAGAGGTCGTCGGAGCCCTGCGGCGCGGCACCGTCCCCCACAGCGGACTCGACCTGTTCGCCGTGGGGTTGCAGCGCTTCGAATCCGTCCTCGACAAGGAACTGGGGGCCGTCACGGCTGGGGGCGCCGGTTTCAAGGCGGTGCGCGGCGAGTACGGATCCGGCAAGACCTTCTTCGTCCGCTGGCTGGGCGAGCGGGCCAAACGCGCCAACTTCGCCGTCACCGAGATCCAGATCTCCGAGACCGAGACACCGCTGCACCGGCTGGAGACCGTCTACCGGCGCCTCACCGAACGCCTGACCACCGCCACCCAACCGCCCAGCGCTCTGCGCGAGATCGTGGACAACTGGGTCTACGCCCTGGAGGAGGACGTCCAGGCCGACGGCGAGGTGGACGGAGACGACGAGGATGCACTCAACACCGCCGTCCTGGCGCTTCTGGAACGTCGCCTGTCCGAGGTCGCCACCGCCAACCCCGGGTTTGCCGCCGCACTGCGCGGCTACCACCGGGCCCAGGCCGAGGGCGAGCACGCCATCGCCGAGGCCCTCATCGCGTGGCTGGGCGGGCAGCCCAACGTCGCCTCGGCCGCCAAGCGGTACGCGGGCATCAAGGGCGACCTGGACCACTTCGGCGCCCTGGCCGCGCTCAAGGGCCTGCTCGTGCTGCTGCGCGACTGCGGCCACCCCGGGATGCTCGTGGTCCTGGACGAGTTGGAGACCCTCCAGCGCGCCCGCACCGACACCCGGGAGAAGGGCCTCAACGCTCTGCGCCAACTCCTGGACGAGATCGCCAACAACCAGTTCCCCGGGCTGTACCTGGTGATCACCGGCACCCCTGCCTTCTTCGACGGTCCCCAGGGTGTCCAGCGACTGGCGCCGCTCGCCCAGCGCCTGGCCACGGACTTCCTCCCCGACCCGCGCCACGACAACCTGCGCGCGGCCCAGGTCCGCCTCACCGGGTTCGACCTGGACAAACTCCACGACCTGGGTGTGGCGGTGCGCGAGCTGTACGCCGAGGGCGCCGACGACGCGCAGCGCGTGCGCAGCCGGGTCGACGACTCCTACCTGCTCGGTTTCGCCGAGGCCGTCGCGGGCGAACTGGGCGGGAAGGTCGGCATCGCGCCCCGCCTGTACCTGCGCAAGCTCGTGGACGTCCTGGACCGGGTCGACCAGAACGCCGACTTCGACCCCCGCCGCCACTACGACCTCGTGGTCAAGGGCAAGGAGCTGACCGAGGTCGAACGCGGTGCGCACGCACAGCGGGCCGCCAGTGCAGACGAGGTGGAACTGGAGCTGTGAGCGCCACCCCGCAGGCTCCGGGCGGAGCGGGGGCGGGCAGCCTGGACCTGCTCCACCCCACCCTCGCCCACCACGTCGTCAACACCCTGGGCTGGCCGGGGCTGCGCCCCTTGCAGCGGGAGGCACTGGCTCCACTCATCGACGGGGACGACGCGATCCTGCTCGCCCCCACGGCCGGGGGGAAGACCGAGGCGGCCCTGTTCCCGCTCCTCACCACCATGGCCGGGCGCACGGGGGAGGGGCTGTCGCTGCTGTACGTGTGCCCCATCAAGGCGCTGCTCAACAACCTGCTGCCGCGCGTGCAGGCCTACGCCGGGTGGCTGGGCCGCACCGCCGAACTCTGGCACGGGGACGTCTCCCACGCCGGACGCCAGCGCATCCTGCGGCGCCGACCCGACATCCTGCTCACCACCCCCGAGTCCCTCGAGTCGATGCTGGTCAGCACCAAGGTCGACCATCGGGCATTCTTCAAGAACCTGCACGGCATCGTGGTGGACGAGGTGCACGCCTTCGCGGGGGACGACCGGGGCTGGCACCTTCTCGCCGTCCTCGAACGGCTGAGCCGGGTGGCCGGCCGCCCCGTTCAGAGGGTGGGGCTCTCCGCCACCGTCGGCAACCCGGACGACCTGCTCTCCTGGCTCCAGGGAGGATCGGCGGGAAAACGGCCCGGCCGGGTGATCGCCCCCGGCGTGCGCCTGCCCGAGCCCGGCGAACGGGCCCCGGAGGAGCCGCCGCCGGGCGACGTCGAACTCGACTACGTGGGCTCGCTGACCAACGCGGCCAAGGTCATCGCATCACTGCACCGGGGAGAGAAGCGCCTGGTCTTCTGCGACTCCCGCAAGTACGTGGAGGAACTCGGCCACGCCCTGCGTGAACTGGGGGTGACCACCTTCCTCTCCCATGCCTCACTGTCCCTGGACGAGCGCAGGCGCGCCGAAGCGGCCTTCGGGGAGGCCCGCGACTGCGTCATCGTCGCCACGAGCACCCTGGAGCTGGGCATCGACGTCGGTGACCTGGACCGGGTGCTCCAGATCAACGCCCCCGGCACCGTCGCCTCCTTCCTGCAGCGCGTCGGCCGTACCGGGCGCCGCCAGGGCACCCAGCGCAACTGTCTGTTCCTGGCCGTGGACAAACCGGGGCTGCTCGACGCCGCCGGGCTGCTGCACCTGTGGGGGCACCACTGGGTGGAACCCGTGGTGCCAACCCCCGAGCCCCGGCACATCGTGGCCCAGCAGCTGCTGGCCCTGTGCCTACAGGAACCCGAGGTGGGCGAAAGGCTCTGGCCGGAGTGGTGGGGCGACCTCGAGCCCTTCCACCAGGGCGCGCCCATCGCCGCCCACCTGATCCGCGAGGGGTTCATCGACCTGGACGGCGGCCTGATGATGATCGGCCCTGAAGCGGAGAAGCGCTTCGGCCACCGGCACTTCATGGAGCTGACCAGTGTGTTCACGGCTCCCCCGCAGTTCACCGCGCTGAACGGGCGTACCGAGATCGGACGTGTCGACCCCGCGCTGCTGGCCTCCGACGAGGACCGGACCGGCCCGCGCCGCCTCCTGCTGGCCGGTCGTACCTGGGCGGTCACGTGGGTGGACTGGCGCCGGCAGCGGTGCTTCGTGGAACCGGTCGAGGGAGGTGGCGGCAAGGCCAAGTGGGACTCCGGCGGTCACCTGGGCTCCTACTTCCACCTCATGCGGGCCGTCCGTGAGGTGCTGTTGGGGGCCGACCCCAGGGTCCGGCTCACCCGGAGAGCGGTCAACGCCCTGGCCGAGGTCAGGGAGGACCATCTCGACCTGGTCCATCCCGGTGGATCGGTGATCGTGCGCGCCACCAACGGGGATCTGCGCTGGTGGACCTGGGCGGGAGCCCGAGCCAACCTCACTCTCGCCGCTACCCTGGGGGCCGCGGCCGACCCCAAACAGCACCTCAACGACGCCTGCTTGCGGCTCAACGCCGACCTGGACCCGCGGACCTGGGCGGCGGCGAAGCAAGCGGCCCAGGAGCGCATCACCCTTCCCGAGGCGGGCGTCCGCGCACTGGACGGACTCAAGTTCAACGCGGCCCTGCCGAAGCATCTGGCCGAGCGCACCCTGTCCGCGCGACTGGCCGACGTGGACGGGGCCCAGGCCCTGCTCAAGGAGCCGACCCGGTTCCTCACCCTCTGACCTTCCCCCGACACGACGACAGGTTGGCTCCATGGCGGTAGACACCTTCGACAGCACCAAGGAGTTCCTGAACGAGCTCCTGCGGAAAGTAGCGGACGGCCGTGTCCAGCTCCCTGACTTCCAACGGGGGTGGGTGTGGTCCCAGGAGGGCATCTCAGGTCTCCTGGCATCGATCTCTCAGGGGTACCCGGTGGGTACCCTCATGTTCCTCGGTACCGGCGGAGCCTCGCGGTTCCGGCACCGGCCGGTCGAAGGGGTCCCGTCCGGCGGGCTCAAGGAGGCCGAGCTGCTGATCCTCGACGGACAGCAGCGCATGACTTCCTTGTACCAGGCCATCGCGCTCGACGCCCCGGTCCGAACGAGGGACGAACGCGGCAACAGGGCCGTCGGATGGTTCTATCTCGACATCGAGGCGGCGGTGGAGCCGGAGGTCGACAGGGAACAGGCTGTCAGATTCCTGCCCGAGGACCGCATCGTGCGCAACTTCCGCGGCGAGGTTCTGCTGGACTGCTCGACGCCCGAGAAGGAGTACGAGGCCAAGCTCTTCCCGCTCGGCCACGTCATGGACGCCGGAGATTGGGCGGACGGGTTCCGGGAGCACCACGACTATGCCAAACCCCTCCGGGAACTCTGGAAGCGCTTCGACAAGGAGGTGCTGGAGCGCTTCGAGAAGTACCAGCTCCCCATCATCGAACTCGGCAGGGAGACCCCGCGCGAGGCGGTCTGCCAGGTCTTCGAGAAGGTCAACACCGGGGGCGAGCCGCTGACCGTGTTCGAATTGCTGACGGCCACCTTCGCAGCTGACGAGTTCGAACTGCGCCCCGACTGGAAACGCCGGAGGGAGACCTGGCTCAGTGACAGCCGGTTCCGTGTGCTGGGCCAGGTCAGGGACACCGACTTCCTCCAGATCGTCACCCTGCTCGCCACACAGGACAGGCGTCGGCGTTGGCTGGAAGGGGGAGGCGACCCTGATCGGGCCCCTCGGGTCGGGTGCCGCCGTGCGGACATGCTCCGGCTCTCTCTCGACGACTACCGGGGGTGGGCGGACAGAGCTGTTGACGCGCTCCTGCGCACCGCGCGGTTCCTGTACAGCCAGTGCGTGTACGACACGCGTTTCCTCCCCTACGGAACCCAGATCATTCCCCTCGCCGCGATCTTCGCGACTCTGGGGGAGGACGCCGACGCCCCCGTCGCGCAGGACGCGGTCTCCCGCTGGTTCTGGTGTGGCATCCTCGGCGAGATGTACGGCGGGAGTACGGAATCCAGATTCGCCCGCGACCTTCCCGACGTGGTCTCCTGGGTCCGCGGTGATGACTCCGTGCCGCGTACGGTGGAGGAGGCACAGTTCTCCGCCAGCCGATTGGACACGCTGCGCACCCGCAACAGCGCCGCGTACAAGGGCATCTACGCACTCCTTCTCAAGCGTGACGTCAGCGACTGGCGGACCGGCGCCAACATCAAGGAGGACACCTACTTCGATCACGCCGTTGACATCCACCACGTCTTCCCGCAGAAGTGGTGCGAGGAGCAAGGGCTTCCGCGTGACCGGTACGACAGCATCGTCAACAAGACACCACTGTCCTCCAGGACCAACAGGTCGATCGGAGGCCATGCGCCGAGCCGCTACCTGTCCCAACTGGAGTCGGTCACCAAAGCGGCCTCCGAACAGATCGACTCCTACCTCGACCGCCATCTGATCTCTCCGGAGCACCTGCGCGCGGACGACTTCGACTCCTTCTACGGGGCCCGTTCCGCGCTTCTGCTCGAACTGGTCACGGAGGCTATGGGAAAACCGGTCACTCCCGTCGAGGAGTAGGGGGCTTCTTTCGGGTGAGGGGGCGGCCCTTGCCGGATCTGCCTTCGGTCCGACTGGAAGCTGCACGGGCTGATGTCCACAAGCAGCCAGATGGTCGAACACCTCATCTGCGGTCTGAGCTGTCGAGAGTTCAAGACGGCCGTGCCGCCATGCACACGAAACTCTTGACCCCTGAAAATCGAGATCCTGAATCGGTGTTCTGTATCTTCGCACCGGGTTCGACTACGTCGTCGCGCGGAAAGCCGAAGAGGAGACCCGTGGTCTTCTCCATGCGTTCGAGCGTGTGAACGCCGACCTCGGTGGACTCAGCCGAGGCAGATCGGACGCATACACCCCACGCTGCGGGTCCCCAAGGGTCGTCCCTCGGCGACAGCTACCTAGGCTGTGGATCTTCAGACCGTGCTCAGGGAATCTCCGGTCACCGGCAAGATGCTCCTGCGATTCAGGGTGGTGGACGCGGCCGACGGCGGAAGGCTGAGCCGGGGACAGGCGGCGGGCAGGGCCGCGGTGTTCGGTCTGCCGCAGACGATCCCGTTCCTGGGGCAGCTCGTGGTCTTCTTCGAGTCGCTCGCCGCGCAGGGGAATCCCCGCGGACAGGCCCTGCACGACAGCTGGACGGGCACCGTGGTGGTGCGGAACCCTCCTGACGCGGGGCGCTGACGGGCGCCCCCCTTGCCGACCGGGTCTTTCCGTCCGGAACCGGGTGGAGCAGGTCGCACGGACCGCGAGCCGGTGAGGGGTCGGGAGCCGGCATCCCGGTCGGGGCGGAGTCAGGAGCCCTCGGCCAGTACCCCGGTCCCCGACCGTGCGCGGGACCGGCCGCCGGGCCTGTGGAGAACCGTGGGCGGGGAACCGGGTTCTCTGCCACCATCGGTGGGATGGAACCCGACCCCCGGCACCTGCGCGCGCTCGTCGGGTTCGAGGACGCGCGAACCGTCGACCTGAGTGTGCGCGGAGTACCGCTCACGGCCGTCCACCGCCCTGTGGCGGAACAGGCCCGACTCCGCTCCGGAGGCAGGGCCCTCGGTTCACGGTTGGGTGTCTACCAGGTGCTCCAGGCGCTTCCCCTGGGTTCGTGGGTGCCGGTGGACTCCCTCAGCGAACGCGAACAGGCCATTCTCCCGGCGCTGCCCGCCTGGACCCGGATACGGAGGAACGGGCGGATCCTGCGCCTGGCGGACACGCCGGTGCGGCTCGACCTGCTCGTCACCCAGGGGGAGAAGTGGCTCGACGCCCTCGACCGGGCCTGTGCGCTCGGCACGGTCGCGCCCCGGATGGCCGTGTGTGCCTCGCTCGGCGAGGACCGCGACCGGGCGTGCTGGGAGGCGGACTACTACGGGGTGGGGTTGGCCGTGCACCACGGCAGCGGGCTGCGGGTGCTGGTCCGTCCCCGTCAGGGGGTCCCCGAGCCGGCTGCGGCACTGCACTGGCGCCTCGCCGAGCGCGTTCACCGGGACGCGGAGGAACGGGGCTCCCAGCCTTCGGAGTCGGCCCAGTAGCGCAGGGCGGCGGAGGCACCGAACGTGTCCTCACGGGGTGAGATCTCCCTGTTGTGCCACTCGTACTCGTTCAGAGCCCTCCGGCACATCCCCTGCCACCGCGACCTGAGGTCTTCGAGTGAGGTCTCGGACGCGAGCTCCCGCCACCACCGCGACCAGACCGCCATGTTGTGGGCGTGTGCCGCCTTCCTGTCGGCCGAGTCCTGGAAGTCGCTGAGCGGCCTGCCCGCCTCGCCGTTGCTTCGCGCCTCTCCCCATTCGACGCAGGGCGTGCACAGGCACCGCCGGGGGTTCCGCAGGCGTTCGGCGAGTGTGGAGCCGTGGAAGTAGCCCATCAGGGCGGGCAGGATGACGTGAGGGCTCGAATCCGTCCCGGGCCTGCCGCCCTGGGTTCCCGGGGGCACCGCGTGGCGGACCGACGAGGTGTCGCCGACGGAGGCGAACGGCGCCCCGCACGCCATCGCCTCCAGTGCCGCCAGGTCGGTCCGGAGCAGGGCGGTGTCCGGGCAGGAGCGGAGGACCTCCCTGAGCGCACTCGCCCTCCGCCTCGATTCCAAGGGGTTGTTCCGGGCCCCGAGGATCAGTGCCTTGGGCGCACGGACGCTTCGGAGGGCGGCGATCAGGTGCGTGCGGCGTTCGGTGAGCCATGCCGCGTCGACGGGCGCCGCGAAGACCACGGTCGGCGCGTCCGTCCCGTTCATCTGCCGGACGGCCGCGGCCAGTGCCCGCTCGCCCGCATCGTCGCACCGCAGGTACCTGGTGGGCGACAGAACCAGGTCGGCGGGGGCCGCGGTCCACTGTTCCAGGGTCGCTCCGAGGCCGGTGCGGCGCGTGTCGACATAGTGCTGCGGTTCTGTGGTGAACGGTTCCTCGGCGGTCGCGTAGGAGCTTTCGTAGGCCGACGGGTCCAGAACGACCGGACAGGCATGGGCTGTCCCGGCGATGAACTCCTTCGCCCTCTCGCGGGCTTTCCCGCCGGAGAACACCACGCCTCCGGCGACGGCCGGGACATGGCCCAGGGGCGCGTTTCGGACGTCCTTGACATGGAGCAGGACGCGGCCGCGCACGGCGGCGAGGGGGTCGGGTGGTGCGTGGCCGACGGCTGGGAGAGGCCCGGGGGTGGTGGGCACCGTTTCACCTCGTGGTTCCGCGTGGGCGTTCGCCCGTGCTCTGCCCGCCGGGTGTTCCCCGGAACCCCGCGTGACCGGTTGAGGCCACCGAAGTGAGAGTGCTGTGGCTGCTGTTGCTCCGGAGGTGTGTGCGTGGTGGTCGGTGCGGAACAGGACCTGGTTCCGTGACCGCCTCCCGTGGTCCCAGGGGCGGAACCGTCATCGGTTCAGGAAACTCCTGGCGAAGAGTAAAAATCCATGGTTTTCAATTTAATTCATATATTTCGTATTCGGCACTTGAGATGTTTCCCTTTTTCGATTGAATTCATGTGTCGAACTCCAGGCCGGTGTCGGCCATCTTCGGAGGTCTTCTGTCCCTTGTCCTGTGCAGTTCAGCTGGCCAAGGATTGCTGTTATGGCTTCCAAGACGAAATCTCGTGGTTCTCTTCGCTACTGGGGTGTGGCGGTTATAGTTTTCGCACTTTTCGGTTGGTTCCTGCCGGAAGTGGGACCGATGTGGATCGCGATCGCCTCCGCGGTCTCGGTCCTCTACGTCTTCTTCCAGATGCCGCTGCCGTGCGGTGCCTGGAACAGGGGGGGAGAAGACGCGGTGCCGCAACAACTCCCCGGGGCTGCTGCCGGGGTGTCATATAGAGCAGCACCGGTGGCAGACGGCCAAGCTCATGCTGCGCAGCGGTGGGTGGGGAGAGCTCCGTGCCAAGATCTTCGCCAGCTGGAAGAGGTCGCTCCCCGCACTCGTCACCGCCGCCACCATCGTGTCCGGTGTCGCGGCGGTCGCCCAGCTCGCGGTCGCCGTGGCCGTCGCCTGAACGCCGAGCGCCGGGTGTGACAGGGACGTCGCCCATCGGACCCCTGAGGTGATGGGCAGCGCACCAGGACACCAGCCGCTCAGGAACCGTCGGTGACGCGCTTGCCGTCCCCGTTCTTGACGATGGTGAAGGCGTCCACGGTCGCGCCGTCGGCGGTGCGGGCCCGGTACTCCAGGGTGTCGCCGTCCACCGCGACGTGCTGGAAGGTCTGGGTGTCCTCGCGCTGCACCTGCACCCGGGCGCCGTTGTCGGTCCAGTTGTCCTCGCCGGCGTCGTAGGTCTTGGGGCCGGCCACCGAGACCACGTAGACCGGGCCGGTGTGCGCGCCGGAGCCGCCGTCCTCGCCCTCGGCCAGGACGCCCCGGGTGTAGGAGTGGTCGTGGCCCTGCAGGACCAGGTCCACGTCGTGCTCCTCCAGGACCGGCAGCCACGCCTCGCGCAGCGGCCCGTTGTCGCGCTCGGGGTCGCTGGAGAAGACCGGGTGGTGGAAGGTGACCACGGTCCACGGGTGGGGGTTGTCGGTCAGCACCCGGTCCAGCCAGGCCCGCTGTGTCTCCAGCCACTGCTCGGGGTCCTCCGGGGCGTCCTCCCGGTAGTTGGAGTTGAGCACCACGAACCGCACCCCCTGGTAGTCGGTGTGATAGGCGGTTCCCGCCAGGTCCGTGCCCCGGTCGGGGCCGTTGCCGGCGCCGGGGAACTGCGGGCCCCAGTGCCGGCTCAGGCCGTCGTCGTACTCGTGGTTGCCCGGGGCGGCCACGTGGTTCATGCTCCCGGCCGCCTGGCCGAAGGCGTCGAACCACTCGTTCCACTGGGAGGAGCTGTCGGCGTCGTCGATGAGGTCCCCGGAGTGCACGGCCAGCTCGGCGTCGGGCGCCGACTCCAGCCCGGCCCGGACGACGGGGGCCGCGTCCTCGGTGATGTCGTTCTGGATGTCGCCGAAGTACAGGAAGCTGAAGGGCTCCGCCCCCTTCGCCGCGGTGGTGAAGGTGCGCCAGTCCCCGGTCTCCTCCTCCGAGCCCTCACCGGCGCCGATCGCGCCGATCCGGTAGCGGTAGGCGGTGTCCGGTTCGAGGCCGGTGGCCGTGGCCGCGAAGGTGGAGCCCGGTTCGTCGCCTCCGGTCGGGCTGCCGTCGACCCGCACGGTCTCCTCCGAACCGTCGTCGGTCCCGATCTCCAGGAAGGACTCCTCCGCTCCGGACGCGTGCCAGGTCACCGTCTGGGAGGTGCCGGGATCGGCTGTGGGCGAGAGGAGGACGCGGTCGACGGGCTGTTCGGCCGTGGCCTGGGGAGCGCAGGCGCACAGCCCTGCCACGAGAAGGGTCCCGCACAGGGCCGCCGGCACGAGGCCCGGAGCGGGGCGGGGTGGAGCGGTGGGCATGGAGGTACCTGTCCTTTCTTCCGGCGGTCCGGGACCACGGGGCAGGGAGCCGACGGACCGGTCCGGGGAGGGGCGTCGTATCCGGCCCCTACCCGGGTGGACGGTGGTGATCCGTCGCAACAGCCCTCCCGGTGGGACCGCACCCTATTCCGTCCGCCGCGTGAAGTACGGGCTGACAGCGGGAACCCGGGCACTTCGCGGGCCCGAATCGGAACGGCATCACGGCTGACGGGATCCGGTACGGCCGAGCACCTCTCCGGAGTCCACGGAAGCGCCAGCGCAACTAGAGCGTGCGCTGTCCCTCCGGAGACCGGAAGGACGGCGCCGACACGGTCAGGACGTGCCGGTACCACCGGACCGGTCGGTGATCTCCTCCCGCAGACGTAGGGCCCTGGGATCGGGAAAGTCCTCCAGAACCGCCAGTGCCTCGCGCCAGTACCCGCGGGCCGCGTCCGGAGCCCCGTCGGCGGCCACTGCCGAGGCAAGCCTGTCCAGGCAGATCGCGAGCCTCCAGCGATCCCGGTACCTGCGGTACCCGTTGACCGCCTGCCGGTAGAACCTCACGGCCTCACCGGGGCGCCCAAGGCTTCGATAGACCTCTCCGGCGCCCTCGAAGGACTCCGCCTCGCGCACGTGGTCGGCCGTCCGGCGGTGCAGCCCCGCCGCCTCGTGGAAGGAGAGCAGCGCGTCCTCCGTGTGTCCGAGACGCGCCTGGATCCTGCCGAGCTCCAGGTACGCGAACCCCTCGAGGACGGCGTCCCCGAGTTCACGGGCGACCTCCAGCGCCCGCCGCACACAGGACAGGCCGCGGTCGTTCCTGCCCAGTTCCCGCCAGGCCGCGCTCAGAGAGGCCAGGCAGGCGAACTCGCTCATGCGGTCACCGGTCTCCCTATGGATACCGATGGCCCGTTCGCCCAGCACCACGGCCTCCTCGGGGTCACCCAGTTCGAGGACGCACTGTGCCAGGTTGCCGAGGACGATCCCCTCCCACAGGCGCTCACCGGCACCCACCACCAGTCCGAGGGAGCGCTCGAAGTGCTCGCGGGCTTCACCGAGCCCATGCTCGCGAAGACGGGCCAGGCCAATGGCGTTCAGCGACATGGCCACCCCGAACTCGTCGTCCTCCTCCTTCCGCAGCTCGAGTGCACGCCGGTGGTGGGCCAGCCCCTCCGCGGGCCGGTTGGCCTGCACGCAAGCCATGCCCAGGCTCTCCTCCAGGTCCGCCTCCGCCGACGCATCGCCCTCCCTTCGTGCCGCTTCCAGGCCGAGGCGGGCGGTCGTCAGCCATACGGAGTCGAAGGAGTGGAAGGTGTAGAAGTGCCTCAGGGTCGAAGTGAGCCGCCATGCGACGCCGTCCATCCCCGCGGAGACGGCCGCCTCCACCGCGGCGGTCAGGTTCCTCCCCTCCAGCTCGAACCACCGCGCCGCCTCCGAACCGTCGGCGAACCTGCGGACGCCATCGTCCTCCTCCGCCAGTCCGATGTGCCTCACATGGGAGTCCAGCGCCCTGGCCGCGGTGTCCGCGCCGCGCAGATACCAGGCCAGGAGGCGTTGCATGGCCCGCTGCCGGACGTCCTGGTCCTCCTCGTGGCGCACCTGGTCGGTGGCGTAGGAGCGCAGCAGGTCGTGGAAGCGGTAGCGGTCGGTGTCGGTCTGCTCCAGGAGGTGCGCACCGACGAGGGCGTCCAGGGTGCGCTGTGCCCGGCGCACCGGCAGTTCGGCCAGGACCGCAGCCGCACCCGCGTCGAAGTCCGGGCCGGGGTGCAGGCCGAGCAGCCGGAACAGCCGTGCGGCGCCCTCGGGCAGCGCCCGGTAGGACCAGGCGAAGACGGACCGGACGGCGTCGGCCTCCTCCTCGTCGTCCGTGGCCAGGGCGTCCCAGAGTGCGGACTCGTCGCGCAGGTCCTGGATGAGGTCGTCCAACGGCATGTACGGGCGGCTGGCCGCGCGCTCGGCGGCGATGCGCAGGGCGAGGGGGAGCTGTCCGCACAGCCGTGCCAGCTCGGCCACCTCCTGCGGGTCGTCCTTCTGCCGGTGGTGGCCGGTCACGTGTTCCAGGAGCGCCACGGCCTCGGCGGGATCCAAGGTGTGAACGGTGACGCGCCGAGCCCCGTTCCTGGCGACCAGGCCGGAGAGCCGGTCCCTGCTGGTGACCAGGACCACGCAGCCGGGGGAGCCGGGAAGCAGCGGGCGAACCTGCGCGGTGGACGAGGCGTTGTCGAGGAGGACGAGGACGCGTTTGTCCGCGAGGAGGGAGCGGTGGAGGGCGGACCGGCTGTCGAGGTCGGCGGGTATGGAGTCCGCCGACACACCGAACGCCCGTAGGAACCTGTCCAGCACCTGCTCCGGGGACAGCGGAGACCCTGGCCCGTAGCCACGCAGGTCGACATAGAGCTGGCCGTCGGGGAAGTGCTGTCGTACCCGGTGCGCCCAGTGCAGTGCAAGGGCCGTCTTGCCCACCCCGGCCGTACCGGCGATGACGTGGAGCACGGACTCCGCGCGTCCGGCCGCTTCCCCGCCGGTGCTGTGCAGGTGGGCGCTGAGCACTTCCAGTTCCCCCGCGCGGTTGACGAACCCGCGCACATCCGCGGGGAGCTGCCTGGGCACCGGAGCACGCGCGGGTCCGGGCTCGTGGTCGTGGAAGTGGATCCCGCCCCCGACGTCCCGTGCCTGGACCGCGCGGCCGGAGACGTCGGAGATCCGCGACCGGACGCCGTCGGTGGAACTCTCGTGTGGCCCGTCACCGGGGCAGTGGCGTCTGTCGTCAGGCACGGCCGGCTTCCGTCCCACCCACCTCGCGGACGAAGAAGTCCTCCAGGACCTCGGCGTTCTCGTGCAGGGCCGCGATCTCGGAACGGCACTGCGCGGTGACGTCTGCGTCGGTGTACCTGACGGCTCCGTCGAGGATCCCCCGGGAGTCGTAGCGGATCCTGTAGGTCACGGCGTCGCCGAGGGTCACGATCTCCGGAACCGGCCTTTCCCGCTCCAGGGCTGTGAGCGGTTCGGCGGAGACGACGCGAATGTCCTCGCCGCACTGGGCCCGTATACGGAGGGAGTGCAGTTCCCAGAGCAGGTAGAGGGGGAGCGGTTTCTCCACGACCCGCACCCTGCGGATCCGGCACCCCAGACCGGCGAGACGGTCGAACTCCGAGCGCAGAAGCGGGCCCTCCGCCTCCAACATGCGGAGGGCTTCGGCCCTTCTCCCGTCGGCGAACGCCACCCAGCTCCTCTCCTCCGGCTGGTCGAACTCCTGCTGTCGCTCGAGCTTCCAGACATCGGTGTCTCTGAGCGATCCGAAGCGGACGTCGAAGTCCTCGGAGTACTCGTCCAGGGTGAGGCGGTCTCCGGGCCGGTCGGCGATGGTGTCAAGCATCGGGTATGTCGGCCTTCGCCGAGATCAGCGTGGCGCGAGGGATGACGACGAGCCGTTCGCCGGAGGAGATCAACGCCCCTTCGGGGAGCCGGTGGGCGTAGAGCGGTGTCAGGTCCCGGCCGATCACCGCGATGTCGCCGTTGTCGAGTTCCCAGATGTCTGGGCACCCCTTGACGTGGTTGGTGGTGTCCAGCTCCTCCGGCGACCTGCCCAGCCGGCGGACCATGTCGGCGCCGGGGTCCGCTTCCCAGGGGCGTGCCATTTCGAACCCTTCCGCGCACCGGACGGGGGAATGGTGCGCCCCTAGAAAATAACACGGCCTCTTTCTCTCCTCGGGTGATCATCGCGTTTCGGCCAGCCACGCTTTCCTTCCGGTTCGGCGTGGACAGTACGCCCGACTCGAGACAAGTCTTGCTATGTCATGGAAAGTGGAAGGTGGGAGTTTCAGTGTTGCCTGCTGGCTCTTTGTCGTGTGTGTGAACGGAGCGTCTGTTGTTCGGGGCCGGGGCAGTGGCCTCGGTTGTCCCTGTCGGCCGCGGCCAGGGCGCGTGTCAGCCCCGGGATGCCAGGTGGGTGCTCCAGAAGGGCGACCAGGGTGCGGATCACGAGGGGGTGCCTTCGAGGTCTGGCAAAGAGAGCATGACCGATCCCACGGCATTGCCTGTCGAACCGCGCGGCAGGCCCGAGCGGTGGGGGCGACCTGTGTGCTTCGGGTCCGGCAACCGTTCGGGACGGAGCGCATCGGCTCGGAATGCTGCGAGCAGGCGTTATTCGACTTCGGTGTAGCGGTCGCAGTAGCGGACGATCTCCCTCAGGACGTGGTGCCAGTCGTCGAGCCCGTCCGTCTCGGGTTCGTAGCCTGCTCCCCACTGTCCGAAAAATATATCGCCCAAGAACTTGTTGTCGTACTCTTCTGCCAAGAGGGATTCTGCTTCTCTTCTCATTCCTTCTGAGAGGTTCTGGAGGGCTTTGCTCTTCTCGAATGCATCTGACAGTGTCTCGCCCTCGGTGCTCCAGTCCTGATGGAGATATGCGCCGAACAGGTGGTGCAGGTTTTTGAAATTTCCTTCCAGGGATGCCATGGTTTCCTAGTGGCTCGGAGGCGCTGAACGATGGTTGGGGGAGGTGGGGAGGAGGCTGGTCAGGAGATGAGGATTGTGAAGAGATGAGGGTTCATATCGCGAACGTGACTGAGTCCAACGGTGACGATTTTTGGATCGGGGCACTCTCAACCGATGGGGTTTTCGGCCAATCTTGCACTGTTTTTTCTAATCCTCCCGCATGTCAGAGAAGTCGCGCCTGATGCCTCCGTTCCAGGGAAGCTGGTCTTCGAAATCGCATGCTGCGACAGCGGGCAGAGATGCTTTCCAGAGAGAGCTGAGGAGGCGGGACACCTGATCAGTCAACAACGGAAGCAAGGAGTGGTCTTCCAGTTCGATCTCGACGAGGACCGGCCAGTAGAGAAAATCTTCGCTGAAGCTTCCGTCTCCAGTGGAATCTTCATTCCGAAGTACCTCGACAAGAGGATCCGGGATATTTATAATATTTCTGTCGAAGCTCGCGCTGAAAACGGAGGATACGACATTTTGCACAGAGCCCTTGTCTGTCTTGGCGACAAAAATTTTACAGTACAGTGATTCTGATCGGGAAATTTTTGAGCGCTCCTTTTTGGAGGTGAAGGGCATGTTCATATTAATATGGAATATCTCCTCGGGTTTGATTTGCAGGAATTCGAATCCCAGTTCTCCTCGCTGGATGTGTCCAGTTTTCATTGCATGAAGCAAGGTATGCTTATCGGTGCTTTCTGGGGTATGGGGTCCCGGAGTCACACAGGCGTTGGCCTGGGCGTCCTCGGTCATCTCCAGGTTGCCGCTGACATGGCGCACGGCGTCCTCACCCACGCTGCCGGTGGTGCTCGCGGGCATGTCATCGGATGTTCGGAGAAAACCTTGTGGATAGCCGGATGCGGTCATTCGGATGCGGTCCGCGATCACGCAGAACCATGGCGTTGCCCTGGCTCGGTGTGGCGTTCTGAGAATCGGATGACCTCCCTGAGGACCTCGTGCCAGGTCTCGAGGCCTTCCGCCTCCGGCTCGTAGCCGGCACCCCAGCGACCGAAGAACATGTCGTCCAGATACTGGTTGTCATGTCTTTTCTCCAGAAGGATGATCGCCTCCTGGCGAAGGCCTCTGGAGATTTCGTGGAGGGCGTCGTTGCGTTCGAAGACCTCGGAGAGGGTTTCACCCTCGACTGTCCAGTCCTGGTGCAGGTAGTAGTTGAAGAGGTAGCAGAGGTTCTTGTATCTCTCCTCCGGGGTGTCCATGGTCCTCCTGCGGTGTTGTGGTGGGTGGGGAAACCGAGTTGCTGACTCGGGTGTGGAGCGGTGGATCAGACCACCGGGGTGGTCTGAGCGAGGGAGATGCGCCAGTCGTCGCCCTCGCGGACCAGGAGGTAGGACATGACGCCTTCCCGGGGAGCGGAGGACTCCGCCTCGGGGCGCCCGTCGAAGACGGTCTTGGTCAGGCTGACGTGGGCGACGTCGCGCGCGACGAAGCGGATGTCGTCGACCCGCAGGGTCGTCCGGACGTCCTTGAGGGGTGTGGCGAGGGCTTCGGCCATGGCGGAGGTGAAGGCCTCCAGGCCGAAGAGCCGGCGCCCGCCGAAGTTGACGATCACGACGTCGGAGGTGTGCAGCGCCGGGAGTGCGACGGGGTCGTTCTGGGCCAGGTCAGCCCGGGCGACGAGGTCGCGGATGCGCCGCTCGTCGGTGTCGCGGTCGGGGAGGGCCGTGCTCGTGGTGTCCATGGGGCGAACCTAGAAGCTCAACTTTTGTTCATGTCAAGGAGCCCGCCCCGCCCCCGCCCCCCGCCTCAGGGCAGGACCGGCCGGGGCCCCTCCGGAGGATTCGGGCGCGGCCCCCACTCGCGCGGGTAGCCGAGGGAGACCTCGATGTGGGGCACGCCGTCCACGACGATGGTGCGCGGAATGTGCAGATGGCCGTAGACGACGGCGCGGGCGCGATAGCGCGTGTGCCAGTCGGCGGTGGCCTCGGTGCCGCACCACTGGGCGAACTCGGGGTAGTGCAGGACGCGGGTGGGTTCGCGGACCAGGGGGAAGTGGTTGACCAGGACGGTGGGGGTCTCGGTGTCGAGGGCGTCGAGGCGCTTGCGCGTGTAGTCCAGGCGGGCGCGGCACCACTCGTCGCGGCTCGGGTAGGGGTCGGGGTGCAGCAGGTACTCGTCGGTGCACACGACCCCGGAGGCGTGGGCGACGGCGAGCGCCTCCTCCTTGGTGCGGGCGCCCTCGGGGCGGAAGGTGTAGTCGTACAGGACGAACAGCGGGGCGACGACGACCGGCCCGTCGGGGCCGGGCCACACCGGGTAGGGGTCCTCAGGGGTGTGCACGCCCAGACCGCGCAGCGCCTCGACGAGGTGCCGGTAGCGGGCCTCGCCGCGCAGCTGGACCGGGTCGCGCGGGGAGGTCCACAGCTCGTGGTTGCCGGGGGTCCACACCACCGTGGAGAAGCGCTCGCTCAGCAGTTCTATGGCCCACAGGATGTCGTCCGAGGTCTCGGCGACGTCGCCGGCGACCAGGAGCCAGTCGTCGTCGGACGCTGGCCGCAGGGCCTCGGTGAAGGCGCGGTTGTCGGCGTGCCGGACGTGCAGGTCACTGATGGCGACCAGGCTCATCGTCACCGTCCCCTTCGGTGGTCGTGGATCGGCGACACCCTACACACCCGGGCGGGGTTCCGGGCGGGCGGCCCGGACCCGGGCCGGGCGGAGGAGTGTCCCCGGCCTCTGCTTGACTGCTCCCATGAACGTGCGTGAGGCGCTGCCGGAGGAGATGGCGGCGGTCGGGGAACTGCGGGTCGCGGCCTACCGGGACCTGGGGCTGCTGGAGGAGGGGGACCCCTACACGGACTCGCTCCGGGCGCTGGGGTCCGACGGCCGGGGCGAGGTGCTCGTGGCCGTCGAGGGGGATCGGGTCGTGGGCACCGTCCTGCTCGTCCCGTGGTCGGAGTCCAGCGAGATCGCTCGCGGGCCCGAGGAGGCGGAGGTACGGGCGTTCGCGGTGGTGCCCGACGCCCAGGGCCGCGGTGTGGGCCGCGCCCTGGTGCGCGCGGTGGTCGCCCTGGCCTCGGAGCGGGGGGCGTCCCGGGTGGTCCTGTCCACGCAGCCCCCGATGCTCGCGGCGCAGTCCCTCTACCGGGCCCACGGGTTCGTCCGCACGCCCGAACGCGACTGGACCCCGGTGCCCGGGGTCGACCTGCTGACCTACGCGCTCGCGCTGCCGGACCGGGCGGCCTCCGCGCCCTCCGCTCCGCAGGCGGTCGCCCAGGGCTGAGCGGCGCCCTCCGGTTCCGATAGTGGGCTGACCGGAACGGTATCTGGTGGGACGTGAGGGGCCCTGACCTGGATGATCTTGTACTTATAGACGGTGTGGGCGCCCACACCGTCTATAAGTACAAGATCACGGGGGAGAGGCGGGGCCGGACGGCGCCGCCTCCCGCCCCGTCCCCACG
Source organism: Nocardiopsis sp. NPDC055824 (assembly GCF_053616335.1). Lineage (NCBI taxonomy): Bacteria > Bacillati > Actinomycetota > Actinomycetes > Streptosporangiales > Nocardiopsidaceae > Nocardiopsis > Nocardiopsis sp. NPDC055824. The sequence goes on along the minus strand of NZ_JBSHDN010000001.1, from coordinate 4,415 downwards.
TCGAAGGCCCTGTCGCACGCCGCCCGCACCCCGTCGTTGTGGGTGGCGACCACCACCGCGCACCCCTCGCGGCCCAGTTGCCGCAGGACCTCCACCACCATCGCCGCGTTGTCCGCGTCCAGAGCCCCCGTCGGCTCGTCGGCCAGCACCAGGGACGGCCGCTTGACGAGCAGGCGGGCCAGGGCGACGCGCTGCCGCTCGCCGCCGGACAGGCGGTGCACCACCTCGCCCTCCCGCCCGGCCAGGCCGACCCGCTCCAGCGCCGCGGCGTGGCCGGGCCGGGCGCCGCGCCGCCGTGCCACGTCCAGGTTGGTCCGGACCGTGGCGTTCTCGATGAGCGCGTAGTCCTGGAAGAGGTAGCCGAGCCTGTCGCGCCGGAAGCGCCGCCGCCCTCCCGACCCCAGGCGGGTCAGGTCGGCGCCCTCGTAGAGGATCCGGCCGCCGCTGGGCCTGTCGAGCAGGCCCAGGCAGTTGAGCAGGGTGGTCTTGCCCGAGCCGCTGGCCCCGACGAGGGCGACCGTCTGCCCGGCCTCGACGGTCAGGTCCAGGCCCTGCCACAGGACACGGTCCCCGAAGGACTTGGCGAGGTTCTCGGCGGTGATCATGGTGCTTCCCGGTGGTGTCAGGCCCGCGAGGGGCCTTCGCGGACGATGCGGCGGTGGAAGAGGGCGAGGGCGCCGAGGGTCAGGGCGAGCCCGGCCGCCGTGACGGCAGCGGCGTAGAGGGGCTCCAACCCGCTGGTCGGCACCGGTTGCGGCGGCAGGGGCCGCAGGGGGTCGTCCAGGGCCCGCAGCGCGGCGAGGGTGTCCCAGGCGGCCCAGCCCGTGAAGCCGAGCGCGACCACGGCCTCCACGGCGAGGAAACGGCGGTGCGCGGAGAGGAACCCCCACCCGCTGATGTGCCGGGCGAAGACGGTCTGGGCGTGCGTGCGCACGTGGATGACGCACGCGGCGACGCCGGTCGTCAGCAGGACGGCGGTGCCGGCGGCCAGGGCCAGCAGTTCGACGCGCACCGCGGCGACCTGGGCGGCGTGGGCGCTCCTGGCCTTGTCGAGGATCGGCTGGACCGTGTTGACGTACTCGGCCACCCGCGGGTCGGCGCGGGCCTCCAGCACCACGTCCGGGTCGGGGAAGAGCAGGGCCTCGTGCGTCAGGTAGGTGACGTAGGTCCGGTCGGAGAGCGCGGAGCCGTTGGGCAGGGCGACGATCACCGGGTCCCGCAGGAAGGGTGAGGCGTCGGTCCCGCCCGGGTCCCTCGACCCGTAGGTGAACACCCGCTGGCCGCCGGCCAGCGGCAGGACCTCGATGTCGGCCGCGGTTCCCGTGCTCCCGGCCTGGAGCGCGTACCAGTCGGGCAGCTCGCCCTCGACGGCCTCCCGGTGGGCGGCGTGCGCGGGCGGCAGCAGGACCCGGACCCGGTCGTCGGAGGGGGCGGCGCCGTAGCGTGCGCCGGTGGGGGACAGGACCTCCTGCCGCGCGAGGTAGGTGTCGTTGACCACGAGCACGTCGAAGCCGGGTCGGGGGGCGCCGACCGGCACGAGCGACGCGGGGGGATGCCGCTCGGCGACGACGAGCTCCCCGTCGAGGTCGGCGCGGCGCAGCCAGGGGCCGAGGAGGCGCTCGGCGGTCCCCGGGTCGTCGAAGGCCGTGCTGCCGTTGAGCGTGGCGTGCGAGGTCTCCCCGGTGCGCTCGAACGCCTCCAGCGCGGCGCGCTGCTCCCGCGCGGCCTGCGCGAGGTGGAGCGTGCTCGCCAGGACGCCGAGCAGGAGGAGCAGGACGGGCACGCGCACCAGGTAGACGGCGGCCCGGGTGCTCCGGACGGGCAGGCGCCCCCGGAGCGCCGGCAGGACCCCGGTGGCGTGCACCAGGCCCAGCGCCGCCGCGTGCGTCACCAGGGCCGCGGCGGCGAGGACGCCGAGCAGGGCCAAGGCGGTCAGGGAGTACAGGCCGAGCTGGTTCCACCCGTTGTAGAGGCCGAGGAGGAACAGGGTGAGGGCGCACACGGCGGGCAGGGCGACGCCCCACAGCCGTGCGACCCGCCCCAGGTCGCCCAGGAGGATCCGGGTGTAGGAGTGCCCGTGGAGGCGCCGGACGCCGTGGTCCCGGGAGTCGAGCAGGACGCCCGCGCCGATCGAGGTGGTGCCCACCAGCAGCGCCGTGGCCAGGACGTGGAAGAGGGGGCCGCCGAGGAACGACTGCCACAGGCGGGCCTGGCCCGCGCCGGGGTCCGCGCCCAGCCCGTGCGCGGCGAGGGCGTCGGCGAGCACCCGCGCGTTCTCCGGCGGTCCGAAGACGAGGTAGTTGCCGCGGGGGCTGCGGTCGGCCATGTCCCGCACGGGGTGCACGCGCAGTTCCATCGTGCGGCCGAAGGAGGGGTATCCGTCGGTGAGCCAGTCGGCCTGGGCCGAGCCGGGGTCCCCGACCGCGAGGTACATGTGCCACAGCGACTCGGGCGAGCGCACGTCCGGGACGACGAGGCCGACGGAGATCCGCTGCTCCGCCGCGACGCGTTCGACGGTCCGCGCGACCTCGCCGCCGTCGGAGGCGCCGTCGTCCTCGACGATCCACACCGAAGCCGAGTGCTGCGCCGTGGGGATCGTCGCCTCCCACGTGGCCAGCAGCAGTGCGGCGATGAGCGCGGCGGAGACCAGGAGCGCGGTGTGGGCGAAGGCGATGGTGCGGTTGGGCATCGTGTCCCTGCGCGTGGTCGGGGAGCCGTGCGCCCCGGCGGAGGGGCGGCCCCGTGGCTGCGGGAGGCGCTACCCGCAGTGCCTCCAGTAGGTCTCGTTGTGGTTGACGGCGCGCGGGGCGGAGGCCTCGGACGTCTTGCCGGGCAGCATCGCGGCGGACGTGACGGTGTACGTGCCGACCGCCGTCGACCCGTGGCAGAGCGTCGCGTGGAAGTAGTTCGAGTACACCCTTCCGGTGGTGAGGCCGTGGTACCAGGTACCGCCGCCGACGTAGCTGATGGCCGCGTCGGCGACACCGGCCGTCGCCGCGGTGAGCCCGGCGGCGAAGACCAGGGACGCGGCGGCGCGCTTCAGGGGGTGGGGCATGTCGTTCCCTCTCACGGCCTCCGGCACGGTTGTCGGCGGAGGCCTTCGTCGTGCGGGGACGGTGCGCGGAGGGTGCGGTCGGGCGGGCCTCCCGGCCGCGCGCCGGGGGGCTCCGTGTCGGGGACGGACGACGGGGGCGGCGGCGCGTTCCGCGGGGCGGGGCGTTTTCCTCACTGCCGTCCCGCTCGTGCCGACGCAAGAAAAAAGTACCGCACGGAGTGCTTCGGTAACTCTTTGTGGCCACTATCGGACAGGAATTCGCCCGTAGCAGGGTTCTCCGTGCGTTCCGGTCTAGCGGGCGGCGCCCGGGCCTTGCTCTGCGTCACCGCCGGTGAGGCCGTCGCGCAGGCGTGCCAGCTCGGCCCGGAGTCCGTCGGCCAGTTCGACGGCGCGGTCCAGGCCGGGCGCGGGGGCCGCGTCCGCCGGCCCGGGGACGGGTTCGGCGGCGGGCCGCTCCGGGGCTGGCCGGTCCAGCAGGGAGGGGTCGGGGGCGATGCGCACCTGTTCCGAGGCGCCCTCGGCCTCGATGTCGAACACCACCCGGTCCGACCGGTGCCAGCTCTCGAACCACTCCAGCGGGGTGCCGTCCCGGTCGAACGTCCCGCCCTCCAGCAGCAGGAGCGGGGCCTCGGCCGCCACCCCGAGCTCCAGGGCGATGCGCGGGTCGGCGGGCACGGCCCGGATCTGCCGGCGCCCGCTCGTGGGCACGGCCCCGAACCGCTCCTCCATGAGGCGGTGCAGGGAGGCGTCGCGCAGCATCGCGGCCTCCAGGCCGGGGAAGCGCTCGGCGGGGAGCCAGGTGCGCACGTAGGACAGCGGGTCGCCGCCGACCGAGCGCACGCGCTCCAGGCGGAGCAGGTCCCGGGTGCCCAGGTGCCCGACCGCTGCGGGGCCCCCGGAGAGGGAGGGCTCCAGCGACAGCACCGCCGTGGACAGGCTCAGCCCCTCGGAGGAGAACTGGTCGAAGAGCCCGGTGACGCGCTGGACGAGCCGGTGGTGCTCGGTGGGGACCGCGGCGACCGGGGCGCGGCCGCGGGTCCTCCTGACCGAGCCCTCGTCCTCCAGGGTGGCCAGCGCCTGCCGGACCACGCTGCGGGAGACCCCGAACCGCTCGCGCAGGGCCGCCTCGCTGGGCAGGGTGTCGCCGGGGGCGATCGAGCGGTCGCGGATCTCGGCGCGCAGCACGCCGGCGACCTGGGCGTGCAGGGGGCGGGGGTCGGTGCGGTCGACGGGCATGGGCGCCATTCTAGGGCCGGGCGTGCGGGCGGGGGCGTGCCCGTGTACGGCACGCTGCGGATCCGGGTCGCCCGACCCCCGCACGGAACCGGGCGCCGGAACGGCGGTGTGCCCGCGCCCCGAC